>JAJTXZ010000035.1 GCA_021463195.1 Anaerolineae bacterium | reverse complement strand
GGTATGGGCTCACCATCTTTCGGACGAGTTTTGCACTCGGGGTCTGACCGGAGTCACCATACCCACAGTTGAACTGCTTATCTGTAATATATCAGGTCTCTTGCCCACATACGAATTAGGAATCCGCTTTAGAACGGCGCGCGCGGCGCGCCGTTTTAGAAATTGATTTGTTATTTATCCCAGCTGAATTTGCGCGTAAAGAGCGGAAGATTTTTCACCGCGGCGATGGTCAGCGCGCGGTCGCCGTTAAAGGCGTCATACCACGCGCCCGCTTCGTCGCCGCCGGCGAGCATCCACATATTGAACGCAAACAAATAATCGGGCAGCGCGCCGCCATGCGAAAGTTTGCCCGTGCGGAACCAATCGTACACCGCGAGCGTATAATCACGGTGCAATTCTTCGCTCACCGGCGGAAAACGGTTGTCTTCCGCCGAAGCCACTTTCCATCCGCCTTCGCCGACAATGAACGGCGGCACAAAGCCAAGCCGTTTAAAAAAGATAGTGGCAAAGAGACGAAAACCCAAAGCGCCGTTTTCATCTTCTTGATAATTCGGCGGATGATTCAAGCCGTACGCGTGCGGAATAAAAAACATGCGCTTGAACAACGCTTCGCCTTGCCGCGCGTAAATTTCATCAATAAAACGCCGTAAATTGTCGGGGTCAAGAAATTGAATGCCGGGGTACCCGCCCGCGTTGTATACGTCTTTGGCAGCCGCGAGCAAATTCGCAAAATACAAATTTATGTCTTCGGGTTTGTCATCCCATTCAGCCGGCAGTTCAGGTTCGTTATACAACTGCATGTACGGCGGCAAACCGTACTTTTGAATGATGGCAATATCGCGGCCCCAACTCGAATAGCGTTGATATGGGCGCAGCGCTTTGCGCCAGACGACATAAATGCCCGCTTCGGAAAATTTGCGCGCGGCGATTTCAAGATGATTTTCATCCGTGTACACCACCGTCGCCCATTTGATATGCAACTCGTTGAGACGCGCGATTTGTTTGTCCAATTCCGCTTCGTCGTAATAACCGCCCGCCAAAAAGTGCATGCCTAAACCATTATCGTCGGGCGGACGCGGAAAATCTTGCAGAGTGAGCGGCGGCAAATCATCACGCAATGGCAAACGCGGCGGTTTGGTGGGAGAAGGGGTCGCGGTGACAGTCAAAGTTTGTGTTGCCGCCAGCGTGGCGCTCGCGACAACGGTATTTTCTTTTGTCGGGTCAAGCGCCGATTCGCGCGTAGGCGTTGACGTGAGGATGGTCGGTTCTTCGGTGGCGAATAGCGTGGAATTCGCGCTGGCTAGCGCGCGCGAGGGCGGAACAGCGCTCACAGACATTGTAGGCGTAGACGCCGCGCAGCCATACGCGGTCAATGCCAACATGGTCAAAACGAAAATTGTTAATTTTGGTATACCCATGCGCATCCAATCAGCGGCGGAGCGATATACAGAGACAGTTACCGCGAACATTATAAACCATTCGCGGCATGATACAATTTTGTTTATAACTAAAACGCGGCGCCGCGTTGCGCCGACTCGCGTACAAACTCTGAAATCTCCGAGCTTGAAAAGTTTTGTCGAAAACGTCTTGTTCTGTGGTACAATTCTAACGTTCGCATATTCGACTCGAGTCTCCAATCATGCAAGCGCCCACTTTTCTTGACGTTCTTGACGCGCAGCGAAACATCGCGCCGTATTTGCCGCGCACGCCGTTGTTCAATTATCCCGCGCTCGACGCGGCGACGGGTTTGCATTTGCGCGTCAAACACGAAAATTATCAACCCATCGGCGCGTTCAAGGTGCGCGGCGGCATCAATCTGATGGCGCGGCTATCCGACGACGAAAAAACGCGCGGCGTGATTGCCGCATCCACCGGCAATCACGGACAATCCATCGCGTACGCGGCGCGTCTCTTTGACGTTCCCGCGACGATTGTGGTTCCCGAAAACGCGAACGCCGTCAAAGTGGACGCGATGCGCGCGCTCGGCGCGGACATTATTTTTCACGGCGTTGATTTCGATGTCGCGCGCGAACATTGCGAAGCGCTGGCAAAAGAAAAACATTTGCGGTACGTGCATTCAGGCAACGAGCCGCTGCTCATCGCGGGCGTCGGCACCTATACGTTGGAAATTTTGCAAGACGCTCCCGACGTGGACACAATCATCGCGCCGATTGGCGGCGGCAGCGGCGCGGCGGGCGCGTGCATCGTCGCCAAAACCATTAATCCCAACATTCGCATCATTGGCGTTCAAGCGGAACGCGCGCCTGCCGCGTACAAGTCATGGAAAAAACGCGCGTTGCTGAAAGATACGAATGCGACATTCGCGGAAGGACTCGCCACGCGCACCGCGTTCGCGCTGCCGCAAAAAATTTTGTGGAACATGCTCGACGATTTTATTTTGGTGAGCGAAGAAGCGCTGCGCGCGGCGATTGCGCTCTATTTGCAAAAAGCGAAAACGCTTGCCGAAGGCGCGGGCGCGGCGGCGCTTGCGGGCGCGCTGCAAGTACGCGAACAACTGGACAGCAAACACGTCGCGTTAATTTTGAGCGGCGGAAATATCACGTCGGAACAGTTGAAAATGGTATTGGCATAATCTCATGCTCCCTGAACTCAAAAAACTCGGCATCATCGCGGGGCAAAAAATTCTCGTGCATCGCGCGCCCAAAGCGTTCACGCAGGAATTGCGCGACACGGCGCTGCCCGATACATTGATTTCGACGCGGCTCACCACGCGCGCGCAGTACGATTTGATTTTTCATTTTGCCGCGCCCGATGAGAATCTCGACGCGCTGTTTCCGCAAATCGCGCGCGCGCTCAAAGACGACGGCGCGTTGTGGCTCATCATGCCAAAACAAAAACAGGCGCGGCAGTTGGGTTTCCGCTATGATTGGAATGCGATGCGCACGCGCGCGTTGAAAACGACTTTGGTGGACAATAAAACCCTCGCCTTTTCCCCCGATGAACACGGCACGCGCTTTGTGCTGCGTCAAATGCCGCGTCCGTAAAAACGTCGCGCGCCAATCCGTTTTGCCGATGAATATTTTTATGACCGGCGGTTCCAGTGTGGTGGGACAACCGACGCTGCGTTTGCTAGCGGCG
This sequence comes from Anaerolineae bacterium, assembly GCA_021463195.1. GTDB lineage: Bacteria > Chloroflexota > Anaerolineae > UBA4142 > SHND01 > SHND01. The sequence continues at coordinate 42,744 of JAJTXZ010000035.1, read as the reverse complement.
CGCGGCCATCGCGTGACCGCATTGACGCGCGCTGAAACGCGCGCGCAGTCGCTGCGCGACGCGGGCGCGACGCCGTGCATTGGCGATTTATTTGACCAAGATTTCATTCGCGCGGCGACGCGCGGCGCGGACAGCGTATTGCATCTCGCCACCGCGTCGCCTCAAAAAGCGTCGTTCGGCGGCAACGCTTGGGCGCTGCATGACCGCCTCTGCAGCGAAGGCACGCGTAATTTATTGAGCGCGCTACAAGAACAACCGCTGCATTCATTCGTCATTCAAAGCGACGCGTTTTTGTACGGCGACACGCGCGGCGCGTGGAAACACGAAGACGACCCGCTGCCGCGCAAACTCGCGCGGCAGCGACAAGCGACAGTGGAGATGGAACGTTCTGCGCTGGCGGATTATCACGCGTACGAAACGCCCGTCGTCATTTTGCGCGGCGCGTCGTTGTATGGACCAACCGCGCCCTCCACGCGCGCGCTGCTACAAGCGCTGCAACAGCGCCGCATGCCCATTTTGGGTTCGGGCAATCAGTATTGGCATTGGCTTTACGTGGACGACATGGCGCGCGCGTGCGTGATTGCGGCGGAACATCCCGCGCCCGGCGAAATTTTCAACGTCGCCGATGATTGGGCTTTTCACGCCGCCGACGGACTAAATTACATCGCCGCGCAGTTGAACGCGCCCGCGCCCTTTAAAATGACGACGTCGCTCGCGCGCGTCTTTATGGGCGACGCGGCGAAATTTCTCGCGCAGAGCGCGCGTTATCGCACCGACAAGATAAAAAAGATGCTCGGCTGGGCGCCGAAATATCCGACGTACCGCGAAGGGCTGGCGGAGATATTGCGAACCATGGGAAAGAGAGTTTAGAAATTCGAGATTGGGGACTAGGGACTGGAGATTATGCAGTCTCTGTCTCCAGTCTCCAGTCTCCAGCTATCGCATGACAATTTATTTAGGCACGCAAGGTTGGTCGTACAAAAGTTGGAACGACGTATTTTATCCGCACGGCACGCCGCCCGGTTCGTATCTCGCGTACTATGCGACGCAATTCAAGGCGGTTGAAATTGATTCGTCGTTTTACGGCACGCCGCGCAAAACGTTTTTGGAAAAATGGGTCCGCGACACGCCCGCCGCGTTTCAGTTCGCCGCGAAATTTCCAAAACTCATTACGCACGAAAAAATGTTGGTGGACGCGCAATCAGACGCGCAATCTTTTTTGGCGGGGATGAGTTTGTTGGGCGAAAAACTTGGGCCCTTGTGTTTGCAATTTTCATACGCGTTTAAACCCGCATCGCAAAATTCGCTCGACGAATTTCTCGCGGCGCTGCCAACCGAGTTTCGGTACGCGGTCGAAGTGCGAAATCGCGCGTGGCTCAAGGATTGGTTTTTTGAATTGTTAAAAAAACATCGCGCCGCGCTCGTGTTGGTTGACCGCGTGTACATGCCGAAACTCGAAGAGGTGACAACGGATTTCACGTACATTCGTTGGCTCGGCAATCGCCAAGATATTCCCGACGACGACTATACGCGCGTGCGCCTGCCGCGCGCCAAAGAGTTGGATGAATGGGCAGATACGCTTGCGACATTGCATGAACGCGGCATTGAGATATGGGGTTTTGCGAACAATCATTACATGGGCCATTCGCCCGCGACGCTGCGCGAGCTGCAAGCGCGGCTGCAAGCGAGGGGCATTGAAGTATAAAGCCTGGCGCTTGGATTAGCGCGGCGATCTCTTTCCAATTTGGAATCTCGCATGACGAACAACGATTTGACGGAAACTTTTGAACGGCTCGACGCCGCGGCGCAACAGTGGATGCCGCCGATTGTGACCGAGATGGCGAGACAGGGCGCGAGTCATTTTGAAATCCTCGTCGCCGCCGTGCTGAGCGCGCGCACGTTGGATACGGTAACGGTCAAGGTGTATCCAAAACTTTTCGCGTTGGCGAAAACGCCGCGCGCGCTGGCGGCGCTGAGCGAACAAGAAATCGCGACCGCGATTCGCGGCGTAGCGTTTCCCGCGCAAAAGGCAAAACAGACGCGCGCTTTGGCGCGGCTGCTCGTCGAAAACTATGACAGCCGCGTGCCTGAAACGATTGAGGAATTAATCGCGCTGCCCGGCGTCGGGCGCAAAGTGGCGAATCTCGTCGTCGTTGAAGCGTTCGGCAAACCCGGTATTTGCGTGGATACGCACGTTCATCGCATCGTCAATCGGTGGGGCTATATCAAGACCAAAACGCCGGCGGAAACGGAAATGAGCTTGCGCGCGATTTTGCCGCCGCGATATTGGCAAAGCATCAATCCGCTACTCGTCGCGCTCGGACAAAATATTTGTCGTCCGACGAGTCCGAAATGTTCGATCTGTCCCATCGCGGAGTTTTGCGACAAGGTGGGAGTGACAAAAAGCAGATAGCGGAATACGGGACAAAGCTCGGATATCAAAAATGAAATTCTTGAATTCTATTTTGTGGCTCATTATAATCGCCGCGCTAGCGTTAGTCGGCTGCGACAATCTGATCGCGCCCACGCCGACAGAAACGCCGACAGAAACGCCGACGTCAATTCCAACCGCGACCGCTGCGCCGACCGCGCGCCCCAGCGCAACGCCAGCCAAAACAGACGCGCTGCCGCCCGCCATCGCGTTCGCGTTGAATAAAACGCAAAATGTCCGTTCGCTCGATTTTGATTTTTCCACCGGCATTACGCGCGTTCACGCTAACCAAACCACCGAGCTACCCGGTCTCGCCATCAAGGGCCAAGACAGCACTTTGAATCGGAGCGTCGTCATCAGCGGCATGACGAGCGACACGAACGAATTTATTACGTATCAAGTGATTGTGCTGGGCGAGAATGTTTATATCAAAGGCTTGACGGATGTGCCGGGCATTGATCCGACGTTGTGGTATCAACTGCCGGCAGATTTGCAAAACGCGGCGCGGAGCATGCCGTCCGCGCGCGGCTTGCTGAATAGTTTTGTCGCCGACGACCTTGCCGCTGCCCAATTTCATTCGGTCGGCGCCGAGGTGTTGGACGCTGAGAACTGCACCGTGTGGGCGGCGCAAAATCCGCCGGCGATTCAAAAGCTTATCGGCGTCAATGATTCGGCAACGCTCAAAAAACAACTGGGCGAAATTGATCGCAGCGAATTGAAAATTTGGACGTGCGCGGACGGTTACATCCGCAAAATTCAGGGACAGGTGTTGGGACACAACGCCCAAGTCGAGAATGATACAGTCAGTATCAACTTGTACTTTAAAATGAATCAGTTTGACCAAGCGTTCGAGATTCAAGCGCCGCCGGACGCGCAACCTTTTGCGCCGCAACAAGACATCACGGCGACGCCGCCGCCAACCGCCTTACCGGTCACACCCACAGCGAAACCTTGAAAAAAACGAGCGCCGTAAGCGGCGCTCGTTTGCGTTTCACACACTCTCCAAATCCGTCCGTATCTCTCCCACATTTTCAGCCGCGCTCAACACGCCAAAACTCGGCGACGGCGCGGATTCATTTTCACGCGTCGCGGCGTCAGCAGCTGCCACAATTTCATCCGCCGCGTCCGGCAACACATCGCCGACGGTTGGACCTTCCACCCAATAATCGCTATCCGACGCGAATTCTTTTTTCCAAACAGGCAGAATCACTTTCAAGCGTTCAATCGCGTAACGGCACGCGGCGAACGCGTCCGCGCGATGCGCCGAACTTGTGACGATAATGACGGATGCCTCGCCGATTTTCAAGCGTCCGATGCGATGCGCGATGGCAATGCGAACATCGCTCCAGCGTTCATTCGCTTCCGCGCCGATTTGCGCCAACATCCGTTCCGCGAGTTCGGGATACGCTTCGTATTCCAAAAATTTTACTTGTTTGTCATTCGCATTATCGCGGACGACGCCGAGAAAGGTGACGATGCCGCCCGCGCCCGGATGTGAAACGCGCGTGATGAGAGCATCGAGCGTCAACGGTTTTTGGGTAATGACAAAAGCGCGCGTGCGCGCGACATTCTTTTTCGCCGCGCGCGCCGGCGTTTTTGTTTTGCGCGCGGCGATTTGCTTTTGCGCGCCGGCGCCGCCTGAAACAGGCGGCAGGAATCCGACTTCTTCGCCGCCGTTCAAAACGGTTTCAGGTTTCGCCAAACGTTGATTCACCGAAAACGCGGCGCGAATATTCGCCGCGCGCGGATTTTTCGCGTGCGCGGTGTAATGATTCCACAATTCTTGCACAGTGGTGCCGGGTTCAATTTCGCGCCAATCTTCTTTCAAGCCGATATATTCGCGAAAAATGGCAAAGAATTTTACATGGACTTGCATGGATTCGCCTCGCTGTTCACCGTCAAGATATGGCGCGCGAAAAAAAACGCGCGCTCAAGATTCATTGGATTTTTGCGACAACGCAAGCTGTCGTTCTTGACGACGCTGCGCGATCATCGAAGCCGCAATCGAAACAATCAAAATTAGCACAATCACGCCTAACGAAACCGCAATCGGAATCGTGATATTCGCGATTCCGATGAGCATTTTAACGCCGACGAAACCGAGAATCAACGCCAAGCCCGCCTTCAGATAACGGAAACTGCCCATGACGCCGGCGAGCAAAAAATATAACGCGCGCAAACCGAGAATGGCGAAAATATTCGAAGTGAAAACCAGAAACGTATCGGTGGTAATGGCGAAAATCGCCGGAATCGAATCCAGCGCAAAAATGACATCGGTTGTTTCCACCACCAGCAGGACAACCAATAAAGGCGTTGCCCACCATACGCCATCAATGCGCTGAAAAAAAGTTTGGTTATGAAAATCGGGCGTCACGTGCATAAAGCGCCGAAAAAGATTGACGAGCGGATTTTTTTCGGGATGAACGCCTTCTTCGTTTTGCGTCGCCAAACGGTACGCGGTGTAAATCAAGAACGCGCCAAAGATATAAATAATCCAGTGAAAACGTTCAATCAACGCCGCGCCCACAAAGATGAGCGTGCCGCGCAAAAGCAGCGCGCCGAGAATGCCTAGAAAAAGCACGCGATGTTGATATTTACGCGGCACCTGAAAATAGGCAAAGATGATAACGAAAACAAAGATATTGTCCACCGACAGCGCTTTTTCGATCAGATAGCCGGTGAAAAATTCCAAGCCCGCCACTTGACCCAGATGAAAAAATACGAGGGCGTTGAAAATCAACGCGATGGAAATCCAAAACAGACTGGTCAAGAACGCTTCTTTGGTGGAAATTTCGTGCGCCTTGCGATTGAGGACGAATAAATCGAGCGCAAGCAAAAACAGGACCAACGCGCCGAACAATACCCATAACATAATACTATCAAACGTCATTCCATCGCTCCAAAAGTTTAGGGGATACAAACATGAGCCGTTCTTATCTACGCTGCGCGGCGGCGCGCGTAACATCGTCAAATTTTTTTCTCGAGTCGTATTCTATCAAACAGATTGCGAATTGCAATAGCGCGAGCGCAGTGGGGCGCGTGTCACGCTTTTGGGCGAATCGAATTCGCTCGCAACAAATACACGAAACGTCTCTGCGGACGTTTCCGCATGTCAGTCTGCCACGAATCAAAAGCATTCGCAAGCGCTGATTTAGAGCGAATTCCTAATCCGTTTGCGGAGCAAGACTTTTCGGATTTCCGGAAACCCGAAAAACCTATTCACAAATCAAAGTGAAATCGGCGCTAGGGGATAAACCCGTTGGGTTTTCGGAAATCCAACGGGTCTTTTTATTCTAAACCAAATCGGAATTCGCTCTGATAAAACAATATTTTCGTCAATGCAAAAAACTGCGCCTGTTTGGCACGGCAAATGGCGATGAACTGCATCGCAGAAATTTGCCGTGCGTTTGGCAAAAGTATTGATAAAAAAAAAGCGCGACTCGGGAGAGCCGCGCTATCTCATTCTGCGATTATCGTCGCGGAGGATTATCACGACGCGGACGATCATAGCCGCCGCGGTCGCCGTCACGCCGTGGGCCGCGTGAACCGCCGCGGTCACCGTCACGCCGCGGACCACGCGAGCTGCCGCGGTCGCCGCCGCCGCTGCCCAACTTGGGGTCCGCCTCGCGCGCCTGCTCTACCGTCCAACCTTCAAGCACCGCGCGCCGCGACAAACGAATCTTGCCCTGCGCGTCAATATCCGTAATCATCACCATCACGTCATCGCCTTCTTTGACGACATCGCGCGGGTCTTTGACTTGGTAATCGGCGAGCTGTGAAACATGCACCAGACCATCCATGCCCGGCGCGATTTCGACAAATACGCCAAATTCGGCGAGTCGCACGACTTTGCCCGTATAAATCGAGCCGAGTTTGGGCGATTCGGTCATGGCGCGAATACGGTCCATCACGCCGACCGTGCCTTCGCCACTCACGCCGGCGACAAAGACCGTGCCATCTTCTTCAACATCAATCTTGACCTGAAATTCTTCTTGCAAGCCGCGAATCGTCTTGCCGCCGGGGCCAATGAGCGCGCCGATTTTCTCGGGGTCAATTTTAATCGTTTGAATGCGCGGCGCATAGCGTGAAAGTTCCACGCGCGGTTCGGCGATGGTATCTGTAATGACTTTGAGGATTTTCAGCCGCGCGTCGCGCGCTTGCGTCAACGCCTCTTTGAGAATCGCCGGCGCGATGCCTTGCAATTTCAAATCGAGTTGCAGCGCGGTAATGCCCATGCTCGTCCCCGCGACTTTGAAATCCATGTCGCCGAGCGCGTCCTCCATGCCAAGAATGTCCGTCAAAATCGCGTAACGCTCGCCCTCTACAATCAAGCCCATCGCAATGCCCGCGACCGGCGCGCTGATTGGCACGCCGGCATCCATCAGCGCGAGCGTAGAGCCGCAAACGCTTGCCATCGAAGTCGAACCATTGGACGACAAGACTTCGGATACGAGCCGAATCGTGTACGGAAATTCTTGTTCAGTCGGAATAACGGCGACGAGCGCGCGTTCCGCGAGCGCGCCGTGTCCGATTTCGCGACGGCCGGGCGCGCGCATCGGACGCGTTTCGCCGACCGAATAAGGCGGAAAATTATAATGATGCAGATAGCGTTTGGAATCGTCGGGATCGAGCGTATCAATTTTCTGCGCTTCGCTCGGCATCCCCAATGTCGCAATCGTCAGCACTTGGGTCTCGCCGCGTTGAAACAAGCCGGTGCCGTGCGCGCGCGGCAGCAAACCTACGTTCGCCGAAAGCGGACGCACCGTTTTCGTATCGCGTCCATCCACGCGTTTATTTTCGTTCACAATCAACGCGCGCAGTTGCGCTTTGACTTCGGCGTCCACCGCTGAGGCGACATCGGCGGGCGCGTATTGTTCGCCGAGTTCAATCTGGATTTCCGCGGTCACGGCATCGAGCATTCCGCCGCGTTCCGATTTGCCATAACCGCTGCTGAGAATGCCGGCGATGCGCGGCGCGATTTTTTCATGCACAGCGCTTTTGACTGTGGCGCTGACCGTAAAGAGCGGCACTGTCGTTTTCGGTTTGCCGATTTCCGCGCGCATCCGTTCCTGCAAATCAATGAGCGGTTGAAACGCTTGATGTCCCGCGTAAATCGCTTCGAGCATCAATTCTTCGGTCACTTCGCTCGCGCCCGCTTCAATCATAATGACGGCGTCGCGCGTGCCCGCGAGGCGCAAATCCAAAATAGATTGTTCCATTTGCGCGACCGTCGGATTCATGATAAAGCGTCCATCCACATAGCCGACGCGCACGGCGCCGACAGGACCGAGAAACGGAATATCGCTAATCGTTAACGCCGCGCTCGCGCCGAGAATGGACATGACGTCAATGAAATGTTCTTGGTCGGCGGACAGCGCGGTCATGACGACCTGCACATCATTCCGCATTCCTTTGGGAAACAGCGGACGAATGGGGCGGTCGGTCAGACGACAAATCAAAATCGCGTTTTCGGAAGCCCTGCCTTCGCGTTTGAAAAATGAACCGGGGATTTTACCTGCGGCATACAAACGTTCTTCGTAATCCACTGTGAGCGGAAAAAAGTCCGCGCCTTCGCGCGGTTTCGCCGACATGGTCGCGGTGGACAAAATGATTGTATCGCTTTGTCGCACCGTCACCGCGCCATTGGCTTGAAAGGCAAACCGTCCCGCTTCGATTGTGAGCGTTTCGCTGCCAATTTCGGCAGTATAGGTATAAATTTGATTCGACATAAAAAAACCTCCAATAGGTTTTACGTTACAGGTCGCAAACTACAAGTTCGCGGCGCGTGCGCGCGGCGTTTAACTTGCGACCTAAACTGGTTTACCCGTCGGAGGTCAGGAGCTGGAAGATGGAGATTCGAGACTGGAGATTGGGAGCTAGAAGCTGAAAACTAGAGGCCGGAGCTTGGACTGGAGCGCGTAAATCCAGTGTCCAAGGTCGAATGTCTATATTCCAATTTCTAAATTCCAATTTCCAATATCCAATTTCCAATTCCTGCGCTCCGCGCCGGGAAATTTGCTTACGCGGCAAAGAAAAGTTTTTTAGCCGCGCGTAGAGTTGGATTCGCAAAAACAAACGAGTAGATGGGTCAAAGCCGTTCGCCATCTACTCGTTTGGCATTCGATTATTTGCGCAAGCCCAATTGTTCGACGATTTTCTTGTAGCGGGAAGTATCTTTTTTGGAGAGATACGTCAAATGGCGGCGACGTTCCCCGACCATCTTGAGCAAGCCGCGACGCGAATGATTATCGTGTTTGTGTGATTTGAGATGTTCGACCAATTGATTGATGCGCGTGGTCAGCAAAGCGATTTGGACTTCGGGCGAACCGGTATCACTGGAATGAATATGATACTGCCCCATGATAGCGGTTTTTTCCGCCTTTTTGAGCGACATTCCCTGCTCCTCTATTGAAACGACGGCGGAATACTTGGGCCGCCGTCCGAGTCTTGCCTTTGAATTAGCGCTATTGTAGCGCCAAGCGCTATTTTGAGCAAATTTTCGTATCAAGTTTTTTTACGTTGCGCTATCCGTCAGAGTCTCGGACGCTACCTTTGTGGGTCGCGCCAAGAATTCTTGCGCGGCGCGGATTTGGCTTTCTTCGCCAATCAAGCCAACTATATCGCCGGGTTGAAATTGAAACGCCGATTTGGGATTGGCAATGACCTGTTCGCCGCGCAGCACGGCAACGACGGACGCGCCGGTGCGGTCTCGAATGCCTGCGCTCATGACTGTTTGATAAATCAACGGACCAGCTTGGTCAACTTGATGCCACACCAGCTCTAGCCCGCGCTGCGCATAGGCGAGTTGCTCCAACAGGCGATATTCTTCCGGCGTCGAGACCGTTATGTCATAATGATCGCGTCGGACAACATCCGTATATTTTTGAACTTCGACCGGCGGCAAACCGAGACGCAGCAAAGTATGTCGCACAATTTCGAGTCCGCCTTCCAACTCGGGATGGATGACATCCTGCGCGCCCAATTCCGCTAGGCGCGCGACACCGCTCTGTGTGCCTGCGCGCGCGATAATCGCGAGTTGCGGCGCGAGCGCGCGGGCGGAGGCGACAACCACTTCCGCTGTCGCTTCATCCGGGACCGTGACCACAAGCGCGCGCGCGCGCGTCAAGCCAGCATGTTTCAAGACTTCGGAATTCGCCGCATCGCCAAACAGCGTTGGCACACCGAGCTTTTCTAATTCCGCCAACCGCGTCACTTCCGCATCCACCACAAGGCGCGGCAGCTTGAGATATTCCAAAACATCCACAATATGATGTCCGACGCGTCCATATCCCACGACGACGACGTGATTTTCGAGCTGTTCGGGCAGCGCAGGCGCGGGGCCATGACGGTCGAGTCGCGCCCACAAGTCTGGATGTTTTTTCAACCAACTTGCAATCGGATGAACCGCGCGAAAGACCAGCGGATTTACCACAATGGAAAGGACCGCGCACGCCAGAATGAGCGAATATTGGTCGGCATTCAAGAGGCGCAGCCCCAACGCCGCCGTGCCGAGCAAAAACGAAAATTCGCCGATTTGACTGCGTCCCGCTCCGACGATGAGCGCCGTCAGCGCGGGATAAGGAAACACCAGCGCGAATAACGCGGTCAGAATGGGCTTGGCAATCACAACCACCGCGGTGACCGCCAAAACATGTCCCGCGTTGGCGACCAAGTAAAGCGGATTGACCAACATCCCGACGGAAACGAAAAATAAAATCGTAAATACTTCTCGAAAGGGCAAAACATCCGCGCCCACTTGATAACTGGTCGTGGATTCGTTAATGGTGATGCCCGCCAAAAACGCGCCGAGCGCCAGCGATACGCCAAAAAATTCTGACGCGGCGAACGCGGTGCCTAACGCGACCACAATGACGGTCAAAATAAAAAGTTCGCGCGATTCGATAAAAGCCATACGCACGAATAACCACGGCACAAAGCGCATGCCGATAAATAACATCAACGCCACAAAGATGCCCGCTTTGGCCATCGTCAACAAGCCGACTTGGAGGATGGCATCGCTATTTTCGCCAAACGCGCGCAAGAGGACGAGAATGGCGACGCTGACAATATCTTCGACCACCAGCCAGCCCATTGCCACCCGTCCGTGAATCGTATTGAGCAAGCCCCGATCCTCTAGCGCGCGCAAGAGGACTACTGTGCTGGCGATAGAAATCGCCACGCCAAAAATCAAACTTGCGCCAATCGTCCAACCCCATAGTTGCGTCAAACCAAAACCGAGCGCAGTGACCAACGCCATTTGAATCACCGCGCCGGGCAGCGCAATATCGCGCACCACCCAAAGATCGCGAAGGGAAAAGTGCAAGCCGACGCCAAACATCAAAAAGATGACGCCAATTTCCGCGAGTTGACCAATCGCGCCGACATCGCCCACAAAACCCGGCGTAAAGGGGCCAATCACAATCCCCGCGAGCAAATAGCCCACAATCGTCGGCAGGTTCAAACGGCGCGCGATGATGCCGCCCAGAAACGCGGCAAATAGCGCAACCGTGATGTTTGTCAACAAGTGGAGTTCCTGCATGAGCGTTATGAGAACGGATTTAATAAAAATCTCCCGTTCGTATCCGAAAGTCGAACAGGAGATAAAAAATAACGCGCGGACTGATGAAAATATCAAGCGGCTCAACCGCTGCGTAAACGCGGATCGAGCGCATCGCGCAAACCATCGCCGAGCAAATTAAAGCCAAGCACGGTGAGCATAATCATGAGTCCCGGAAAGAGCAGCACCCACCACGCGCCGCTAGTCAGATATTTTACGCTGTCGGCGAGCATCGCGCCCCATTCGGGAAAGGGCGGCTGTTGCCCCAAACCGAGAAAACCGAGCGCGGCAGTTTCCAAAATGGCGGCGGCAATGCCCAAGGTGGCGGTCACCAGAATCGGCGAGAGACTATTTGGAAAAATATGTCGGAATAGGATGCGTCCGCCTTTGGCGCCCACCGCGTGCGCGGCGGTGACGTATTCTTGTTGTTTGAGCGAAAGCACTGTCGCGCGCGCGATGCGCGCGTAAATAGGAATGCTGACAATGCTGATGGCTAACAATGAATTACGCAAGCCCGGCCCAATGAGCGCGACAACCGCAATCGCCAGGAGCAGACCCGGGAACGAAAGCAAAACGTCCATCGCGAACATCAAGCCCAAATCTAATGAACGCCCCACATAGCCGGAAATCAGCCCGATGGTGGTCCCGATGAGAACGGCGATGAGGACGGCGCCAACGCCAACGCCGAGCGATGCCTGCGCGCCATGCGCGATACGGCGCATCACATCACGCCCTTGTTCATCGGTGCCCATTGGATGTTCAAGCGAAGGCGGTTTCAGCTGCGCTATGAGATCCGAATCCACGCGTGGATTGTACGGAAAAAAAATCGGCACAAAGAGCGCCATGAACGTAAAAAAGACGACAATGACCATGCCCAGTTGGGCAAGCCGATTGGACAAAAGACGTTGGCCGGCGTCACGCCACAAACTGCGCGGCGGGCGCGTCAGCGTTTGCGTGACAGGCGACGCGGTCGAGACAGAGGTTAAAGTACTCATTTACGTATCAAAGCGCACGCGCGGATCTACAAAAGTGTAGAGAATATCCACAATCAGATTAATGACGACAAAAATGACGGCGATTGACAAGGTTACGCCTTGCACAATCGGATAATCGCGGGCATAAATCGCATCTACGAGCCAACGTCCGATGCCGGGCCACGAAAAAACAGTTTCGGTTAAAATCGCGCCTGACAGCAAGAGGCCCACTTGCAGCCCGACGATGGTAATGACGGGCAATAGCGCGTTGCGCAGCGCGTGGCGCAAGATGACGCTGCGTTCTTTCAATCCCTTGGCGCGCGCGGTCCGCACATAATCCTGATTCAACACTTCGAGCATTGAAGAGCGCGTCATGCGCGCAATGATTGCCATCGGAATCGTGCCAAGCGCGAGCGCGGGCAGAATGAGATGGCGAAGACCTTCCATAAAGAGCGCGAGATTGAATTGGAGCAAACTGTCAAGCAGCACGAGATTAGTGATGGGTTCGTATTGCGTGTTGGCATCGAGCCGCGCGCCAGAGGGCAGCCAATGCAAGATAACGGCGAATAAAAAGATGAGCATCAAGCCCAACCAAAAGATGGGCATGGAAACTCCGGTGAGCGCGACAATCATGCTGGAAACATCGAACCACGAATTGCGCTTAATGGCGCTGATAATGCCCAGCGGAATGCCCAGCACGATGGCAAAAATAATCGCGCCGAGCGCCAATTCAATCGTCGCGGGAAAACGGCGCAGAATTTCACGCGTGACCGGTTCGCCACGCAGCACCGATGTGCCCAGGTCGCCGCGCAGCGCGTTGCTGATAAAAATCAGATATTGTTCGTAAATCGGTTTGTTCAAACCGAGCTGCGTGCGGACGCGCTCGATACTATCGGGCGTCGCGCGTTCGCCGAGCATGACTACCGCAGGGTCGCCCGGAATCAAGCGCACAAATCCAAAAACGAGCAAGGAAACGCCCAGTAGGACCAGGACAAGCGCCAGCAAACGCTTGATGAGATAACGACCCATGATAAAGTGTGTAGGAGGTAGGTGGGGGTGAGGAGAAACTCCTCACCCCTTGTTAAAGCGTTACGGTGTGGCTTTGACTTCGACTGTGTTAAAGAATTCGGTTCCAGTTGGGTTCGGGATGTATCCGGTCACGTTTGCGCCAAGCGCCAGCGGCGGTTGATTGTTGGCGATGAAAACACGCCAGATATTGTCATGAATCATCTGCTCGGATTCCTGATACATCTTGGCGCGTTCGGCTTGTTCAGTCGTCGCGGCGGCTTTTCGGAGCAAATCGGACAATGCTTTGTCATTTACAAAACCTTCACGCGAAAGGGGTTTGTCATCCGCGCTCAAGCAGAAAAAGTAGCAGACAAAGTTGTCGGGATCGCCGTTATCGCCCGTCCAGCCGAGCATATAGAGCGGCAATTCACCGTTGGCGCGGCGACTGAGATATGTCGCCCAGTCAACCGTCTGAAGTGAGACATTGATGCCCGCTTTGGCAAGGTCAGCCGCCATTGCCGTTCCGATATCTTTGGGATTCGGATAGTACGGGCGCGAGACCGGCATGTACCAAAGTTCGAGCGGCACTTTTTTATCGTTAAAGGTTACTTCGCTCAAACCGTTGGCGAAACCGGCATCAGCCAGCAATTTCTTGGCGGCTTCGGTGTCATAATCCCAATCTTTGAGGTCGTGATTATAACCCCACAGCGATGGCGGTTGGAATTGATTAGCGACCAAACCGGTGCCGCCATAGAGCGCATCCACGATGGCTTTTTTGTTGATGGCTTGGGCGAATGCCTGGCGCACTTTGGGATCGTTGAATTCTTTGACGTTATAGTTGAACGCGAGATAACCGGTCGTATTGGTCGGGCGCAAGAGCAGCTTGAAGCGCGGGTCATCTTTGATAGCGGCGACATCGCGCGGTTCCATGCCTTCCAGCGCGTTGATTTCACCGGCGGCGAGAGCGAGCAAGCGCGCCGAGTTGTTCGGGATGTTGCGAACGATAACGCGTTGCATCTTGGGCGCGTTCGCCTTGTCCCAATAATCCGCGAATGCGTCAAGCGTCACTTGTTCGTTCGGTTTCCATTCGACAAATTTGTACGGGCCGGTGCCGACGGGGTTCTTGCACGTGTCAACGCCGTACTTTTCGAGCGCGGTCGGACTGGCAAACACAAAGACGAACATTGCCAGATTATTCAAAAACGGACCTTGCGGCTGTCGGAGGGTAAATTTGACGGTGGTGGGGTCAACGGCTTCGATTTTTTCGATGATACTATTTTCGTCAAAGCCGCCGAACTGCGCTTCGTAATATTCAAAGATCTGTCCTGCTTTGACTTGGCCATCATGCTGCGCGTTCTTGGTATTGCCCCAATAATCAAAGTTCTTGATAACCGCATCGGCGTTAAAGTCGGTGCCGTCGTGGAACTTGACGCCTTCTTGCAGTTTAAACGTCCATTCTTTGCCATCGGCAGAGGTCGTCCAACTCTTGGCAAGGGATGGCACGGGATTCGTCGTGTCTTTGTCAAATTTCACCAGACCTTCGTAAATCTGGTTGGTTACGCGTCCTGAAATACCGTCGGTGATGATCGCCGGGTCGAGACAAACCGGTTCGCCTTGCGCGCCAAAAACAAATGCTTGCGGCGCTTGAGCAGGCACAGCGGTTGCCTGAACGACGACAGTCTGAACGACCGGCGCGCTGGTTTGGACCTTTTCGACGACTTGGGTTTGCACAACCGGCGCGCTAGTTTGGACCTTTTCGACGACGACGGTTTGAACTACCGGCGGCTGCGCGGCAGGCGCGCACGCGGCAGCGACCAATAGCGCGATGAGCGCCATTAACGGAAGCGCCAATTTAAGGCGACGAGATTGCATGCGTTCTCCTCCTTGGGAAACGTTACAGGTGATAGGTGAATCACGTATCTTGAGTTGAAAGGGAAAGCGTTAACAGCAGAATGAGCTAGCGCACCGTTGGCAGAGTTATTCTGCCAATTTCGGATTTTCGCGCCATGGTGGCAAGTTCGCGCGCTCCAAATCACGCAGAAACGCGGTAGCTAGCTCTATATTAAACTTGGGTCGGGTTCACCTCCTTTTGCGCAAGAGTAAAGTCTGAATCAGACTAGACGTTTGTCCTGATTGTCTTGCGGATTCTTTTTTTGATAGACCGATTTTTGCGTTCACATTATACGCAAAAAACATTATGCGATAAACATACGCCCGGTGATTACCTGAATTTCCAGGCCCCAAGGGTTTTCTGCGATAGAGTTCATCGCCAAACCCTTGGGGTCTGGAAATCCGTTACGTTTTCGAGATGGGGGTGATCACGAGACATACACAAACGGGATTCTCGCAAATCGCGCAACGTGTCATATTGCAGAGCGCGGCAATACAGTTTATCACATGCGACCGCGCTACATACACAAGCCCTTCTGTCGGTCAGAAGGGCTTGAAAATACGACGACAGCGTTTGGAACACAATCTTGCTAGCCAGTTCCCTTCATGCGCGGGTCGAGCGCATCGCGTAAACCATCGCCGAGAAAGGTAAAGCCCATCACGACGAGCGCCACCGCAATGGCGGGTCCAAGCAACATCCACGGTTGCGCGTTAATCGCCGTTTGTCCTTCCAAGAGCAGCGAGCCCCAACTGGTGACAAAAAATTCTTGACTCGACGTGCCGGGGCGCAAACCCAAACCCAAATAACCGAGCACCGCTTCGGTGATAATCAGACGCGGCACGGAAAAGGCGACAATAATAATAATTGGGCTAAGAATGTTGGGGAGAATATGGCGCTGCATGATGGCTTGATCGCGCGTGCCAATCGAGCGCGCGGCTTCGATAAATTCTTTTTCTTTGATCGAGAGCGTGCTGCCGCGCACCACGCGCGCGATACCAACCCAGTTGACGATGGCCAGCGCGCCAAATAAAAGAATCAAACCGTTCGCCCAATCTCCCAAGAATGAATCGCGCAGCGCGAACATGACGACGACGAAAAAGAGCAGGTCGGGGAAACTATAGACGATGTCCGTAAAACGCATCAGCAAATTGTCAAGCATGCCGCCAGAATAGCCGGCGAGCAGACCGAGCGAAATGCCGAGCGCGGTGATAAAGATGGTCGGAACGACTGCGACGACCAACGATACGCGCGCGCCATAGATTAAACGGCTGAACACATCGCGCCCGATGCTATCGGTGCCAAGAAAAAATTGCGGGTCGCCGACCTTGTTAGTGCTATTGAAAATTTCGGGCGACCAGACAGGCGGCAAAAAACTTTTGCCGTCATTAATCTTGAGCGGGTCGTGCGGCGCAAGCATGGGACCAAAGATGGCGAGAAAGAAAAAGCCAATGACCAGCGCCAAACCAAACATCGCCGCGCGATTCTTTTTGAGACGTCCCCACGCGTCCACCCAAAGACTCTGCGGCGGTTTGGTCGTGAGCGCTTGGTCAAGCGAATGACGTCCGGCAGTTGCAGTGGTAGCCATATCAATTCTCCTAACGCATCAAGCTGCTCGCGAGTCTCGGGCTAAAAAGCGAAACATTCGATTCACGAGAGCTTGTTGATGCCGCGCTAACTCAACTTGATTCGCGGGTCAAGGAACGTATAAACCAAATCCACCAAAATATTCGCGATTTGAATAATGAGCGCAAAGATGAGCGTCGTCGCCATGATCATTGAATAATCGCGCTGCCCAATCGCCAAGACGAACTGACGGCCCCAGCCGGGAAAGCCGAACATCGTCTCGATAATAAACGAACCGGTAATGAGTCCGGCAAAAGCAGGTCCCATGACCGTTACGACGGGGATGAGCGCGTTCTTGAGCATGTGTCGCCACACGACCATGCGTTGACTCAAGCCCTTGGCGCGCGCCGTGCGCACATAATCTTGGCGCATCACTTCGAGCATTGAAGCGCGCGTTAAACGCGCGGTTGACGCGAGCAACCCAAAGCCCAAGACGACGGCGGGCAAAATCCACACAATGGGATTATCCCAGCTGCGCGGGACGACGGGGACCAGTTTCAAACCCACCGCGAAAATAATAATCAAGAAAATACCTAAAACAAAGTTTGGCACGGTGACGCCGGACGTGGCGATAAAAAGACTTGCATAATCTACGACCGTATTTTGGCGCAGCGCGGAAATGACGCCCATCGGAATTCCCAACAGCGTCGCGAATAGGAGCGCAATAAAGCCGAGACGCAGCGAATAGCCCGCCTTACTGTCCCACGCTTGCCTGCCTTCCGGCGGATCCAGCACAATATCTTGGACCATCATGCCGCGCTGACGAAAGGATGGCCCCATGTTGCCGCAAATGAAACCGCAGCGCCATTTTCCATTGACCGTACCGCCGAACATATAAGTAATAAATTGGGTATCAAAAAAACCAGCTATGTCGCCCTTCATCAGGGCAGAGAAATCGAGCCACACTTCTTTGTCCAAACCGAATTGGGCATTGAGCTGCTTTTGGGTCGTTGGGTCAATTTGACGCTGACTGGGGTCTTTGTCAAACGGACCGCCGGGCGCGGCGTGCATGAGGACAAAGGTGATTATCGCTACGACAAACATCACCGGAATCAACCACAAGAGCCGACGAATCAAAAATCTGCCCATACGTTACCTCTCGCTTGCGCGAATCGCTTGGCTTATTACGTGGACGAGAGCCGATGTGAGTTTCCCCACATCGGCTCAAGTTCATCACGTCTTTTTATTGCGGCAACTTGCTAACGTCAATATCAATGGATTCCACGTCTTGTGAACCGGGGAAATCCGTGTCCTGCGGTGTGGTTGTGATACCTGTCACCCAGGGCTTGATCATATAGGTATTGACATTGTTCCACATGAACGCAACCGGCGCGCCGTCAATCAAGAGATTTTGCGCCTGCGCGTAAAGGTCCGCGCGTTTCGCCGGATCAACCGTCGAATCGGCTTCATTCACCAACTTGTCAAAGTCGGGGTTCGAGTAACCGATGCGTTCGCCAAAACCGCCGGTCCGCCAGTAGACGCTCAGCCAGTTCTGTGGATCTGGATAATCCGCGCACCAACCGAGAATGAACATTTGCGGCGCCGTATTGATATCCTTGGTCAACGCGGTAAAGGTCGTCGGGTCAACGGGGTTCAATTTCACGTCAACGCCGAGAACTTCTTTCCACTTGCCAATGAGCCAGTCATAGCGCGTGCGGTTGCGCGGCGTATCACTGAATGTGGCGGTGATTTCGGGCAGCTTGTCCACGCTGCCGTACTTGGATTCAGCCAAAGTTTTCTTGGCGAGATCGGGATCAAAACCCCATTTAGTGCTGGTTTCGTACCCAGGATAGCCGGGCGGAATCCACGTCAAGGTTGACGCGCCGAGTCCTTGCAACACATCCGTAACCCAACCATCGCGATTCAACGCTTCCGCGAATGCTTCGCGCACTTTTTGGTCAGTGAAAGGTTCTTTGAGTTGGTGGAACATGACCGCAAAGGTGCAAGAACCGGGGAAGATGTTCGCTTCTTTGGAGAGCACCGGGTCCGCTTTTACCGTCGCCAAGTCTTCGGCGGCGAGACCGATAATGTCAAATTCGTTATTCTTGTACGCTTGGAAAGAGACAGCGGAATCGGCGATGTACGAGAATTCAATCGGCACTTTGGCAGCGCCGCCCCAGTAATTCGCGTTGGGTTCAAAACGAGCGCGAACAAACGGTTCAAGCGTCTTGAGGACGTAGGGGCCGTTGCCGATTTGGAATTTCGAGCTGTTCCACCAATTATCGCCGCCTTCGGTGATATTTTCTTCTTTGGCGGGATAAGCGACCCAGATGCCCATGATGGTGTGGAAATAGGGCGCGGGTTTGCTAAAAGTCAGCTTGAGGGTATTGCAATCTGCTTGGGCGTATCCTTCTTCACCCTCTTTGCACGGCTGACCACTCTTGTCGAGCGCCTGCACGCTGGCGGCAACATCGGCTTGCAGCTTGGCAAGGTCATCGTCAGAGACTGCGGAAAGGTCCGCGCCACGCCATTCGGGCGCGCCCTTGATTTCGTCGGTAATTGCCGCATATTCGCCGGCAGTGTGCGGGTCAATATTGCGCATGAGCGAATATTGAAAGCGCTTGGCGTTCAACAACGTGCCGTCGCTGTATTTCAAACCGTCGCGCAGCGTAAAGGTCAATTCCGTCGCGGCGTCATTGTATTTCCAACTTTCGGCGGCGCCCGGAACAGTCGCAAGTTTAGTGTCAAACTTGGTGAGACCTTCGTACATCAGCTTGAGGTGGGCGATTTCGTTGACGAACGAAGATTTTTGCGGGTCAATGATGTCGGGATAAGAACCGAGATTGATGCGCAAAACTTTATTGACCGCGACGGGCGCGGCGGTTGGTTGAACGACGACCGTCTGAACCACCGGCGCTGAGGTCTGAACGACGGGCGCGGAAGTCTGTTGCACCACAACAGTTTGGACAACCGGCGCAACCGTCTGGATAATCGGCGCGGCAGTCTGGACAACTGCCGGCGCGGCAGGCGCGCCGCACGCCACTGCAATCATCGCCACCGAAGCGACAAGGACTGCAAGCATTGCAAACTTTTTCATTTCCTTCTCCTCCTGCGAATTTATGACACAAATAGGTGTGCCGTTTGATGCTCGAATTCTCACTGCAAGACACCGCGTGACACAAAACTATCAGGCGGGTCGCGTCGCCAATTCAAGGTGACCGCGCGCAATAAAGAATCGAGTGCATACAGATTGGTTATTACAGCGTCAAGATTGTAGCGACTGTTTTCACCTCCTTTGGAATTGAGCTTTGGCGCATTGCGATGTGATTTCGCTCAGCGAAACAATTCATCGCCAAACATGTGAGGAGTGACATCATTGTCGAGGTCCGCAGAATAAAGAGACTTTAACTCGTTAAAGCATGGAACAGTGGAATGTTCTCATAGTCTCGCTGAAGCATTCGCGCCCGTGAATAGGGCTACGCGTAACATGACATCGAACAAGTTGAGAGAGGATGTCTGCTAGCGCGACTATAACATAGTTCCAAATACGCGTCAAACAAAAAGCGACTGGTGATTTATCCAGATTTCTAGACCCGCAGGGTTTCCGAAAATCCTGCGGGTCTCTCTCTGCTCCTAAATCGGAATTTATGCTAGACCACGTGACACTCGACAAAATGCCCATTGCCGACATCGCGCCATTCTGGCGCGACCTCTTTACAAATGGGAATCACGAGCGGGCAGCGCGTATGAAAACGGCAGCCCTTGGGTGGATTCACCGGACTCGGCACATCGCCGACGAGAATAATCCGCTCGCGTTTTTCTTCGATGATGGGATCGGGAATCGGCACGGCAGAAAGCAGCGCGCGAGTGTAGGGATGCAGTGGATTGGCATATAACGCGCGGCTATCGGTCAATTCGACAATTTTGCCGAGATACATCACCGCCACCCGATCGGAAATATGCCGCACCACCGAAAGGTCGTGCGCGATAAATAAATAGGTCAGACCAAGATGTTCTTGCAATTCTTCCAGCAGGTTAATGATTTGCGCCTGAATCGAAACATCCAACGCGCTAATCGGTTCATCGCAGACAATAAAATCGGGATTCACCGCAATCGAGCGCGCGATCCCAATGCGTTGACGTTGACCGCCGGAAAATTCGTGCGGATAGCGATTGATAAAGTACGGATTCAAACCGACGATTCGCAAAAGTTCCTGGACGCGTTCTTTGCGTTCTTTGCCTTTGGCGATGTTATGCACTTCCAGCGGCTCGGCGACAATATCGCCGACGGTCATGCGCGGATTCAATGACGCGTACGGGTCTTGAAAAATCATTTGCATGTCGCTGCGCATCTGGCGTAATTCTTCGCCTTTGAGCTGCGCTAAATCTTTGCCGCGAAACAAGACTTGGCCTTCGGTCGGGCGGTACAATTGCAAGATGGTGCGCCCGGTGGTGGATTTGCCACAACCCGATTCGCCCACCAGACCTAATGTCTCGCCCTGCTTGACATGAAAAGTGACGCCATCCACCGCCTTGACATCCGCGACTTTTTTTTGCACCAAGATGCCTTGCGTAATCGGAAAATATTTTTTTAGGTTGCGTACATCCAACAGAATTGAATTATCGCCGCCGGCTTTTTGCTCAAGCTTGGCTGGGGCAGCGCGAGTCTGCGCTTCAATGGTCATTGATGTGGCTCCTTGATTCCTCTACACCGCTGCGGGCTGTGCCACATTACGGCGCAAAATCTCGTCGCGTTTAGCGCGGACGGCTTCATAATTCCAACAAGCAGACCAATGTTTGACGCCAACCGACATGAGCGGCGGATTTTCCTGTTGGCACTTGTCGGTGCCGAACGCGCAGCGCGCGTAAAAGGGGCAGCCGATTGGCATATTGACCAAATCCGGCGGCAGCCCTTCGATCGGCGTGAGTTTTTCTTTTTGGTTATCGTCCAAACGCGGAATCGAACCCAGCAGCCCAACCGTATACGGATGCAGCGGATTCGCAAAGAGCTCTTTGGTTTGCGCGGTCTCGACAATGTAACCGGAATACATGACATTGATGCGGTCTGCCAAACCGGCAATCACGCCCAAATCGTGTGTAATCCAAATAATCGCCATGCCGAGTTCATGCTTGAGCCGTTTAATAATATCGGTGATTTGCGCCTGAATCGTCACATCGAGCGCGGTGGTCGGCTCGTCCGCGATGAGCAGTTGCGGCGAACACGAAAGACCCATCGCAATCATGACGCGTTGACGCATCCCGCCGGAGAATTGATGCGGATAATCATCGAGGCGGCGCTCGGCTTCGGGGATATTCACCATCTTGAGCAATTCGGCGGCGCGCTTGCGCGCCTTTTCCTTGTTCATGCCCAGATGCAGTTCCAGCGCTTCGGTGATTTGCGTGCCGATGGTCAAGACGGGATTGAGCGACGTCATCGGGTCTTGAAAAATCATCGCGATTTTATTGCCGCGAATCTGACGCATCTCTTCCGAAGACAATTTCAAAAGGTCTTGACCCTGAAACAACACCTCGCCCGAAGGAATGCGCCCGGGTGGCATCGGAATCAGGCGCATCACCGTCAGCATCGAGACCGATTTGCCCGAACCCGATTCGCCGACGACCCCTAAGGTTTCGCCTTCTTCCAGCGCGAACGTTACGCCGTTGACCGCGTGGACGACGCCGTCCTGTGTGACAAACTCTGTGCGTAGATTACGAACATCGAGCAGTACGTTGCTCATAAAGCCCCCTGCGGAAAAATCGCGAATTTATGATTTTAGCGCATTCATCCTAAAATCTGCGGATACGCATCCTTTAGTTTAACGCGCTTTGAAATTGTTTTCAAGGACAGCCAGCCAGCTTAAAATTCCAGCCCGCACCATATTATCCGCGCGCGCCGCCATAATCATAAATCAAATGTCCAAAATTTCCAATCGCGCCTACAATTCGGGATTGAACGCCTCATTCAAACCATCGCCAACAAAATTGAACGCAAATACCACCGCAGCCATAATCACGAACGGAATGAAAATCAGCCACAACATTTCGGGCCATTCGCGCCAATAGCGTCCCACATTATCCGAAAGAATAATCCCCCAGCTGGGATTGGGCGGCTGCAAGCCAATCCCCAAATACGCCAGCACTCCTTCCGCCAAAGCGATTCCGCCCAAGCCCATCGAAATCGAAACCAAAATCGGCGCCAGCGAGTTGGGCAGCAGATAACGAAAAATAATTTTATGCGCTGGCACGCCCACACATTCCGCGCTCAACACAAAATCATTTTCGCGCAGCGCCAAAATTTGGCCGCGCACCAAACGCGCCAAGCCGCCCCAGCCGAGAATACTCAAGGCAATCATTACCACCAAATAATCGGCATACCCTGAACGCACAAACTCGGTGAGCCATGGCAAATTATTCGCTAACGCGAAACTTTTTAGATTGCCGACAATCCCGGGCTTGATGGTGGCGGCGATAAAGAAAATAAACAATAGTTCGGGAAAGGCGAATAAAAAATCAATGACGCGCGAAATAACGGTATCCACGATACCGCCAAAATATCCGGCGACGGCGCCCAACGTCAAACCGAGCGTGAGCGAAATAATCGAAACGACCGCAATGACAAAAACCACCGAACGCGCGCCATAAATCAGACGGCTCAACATATCGCGGCCCAGTTGGTCCGTGCCTAACCAATGCGCCGCGCTCGGCGGCTGCTCCACATTATCCAAATTGGTTTTGGCATAATCGAACGGCGCCAGCGCGGGCGCAAACAACGCGGTGAATATCAACGCCACAATAATGATCAAACCCAACAGCGCCGGCACATTACGCGAAAACCGCAACCACGTTTCATACCACGCCGGACGCGGTTTAAGCGTCATCGTTTGCGCCTGCTCAAGCGTCGTCGTTTGCGCTGCCATATTATTTGTACCGAATGCGCGGGTCGGCGAACGCGTACGCGATATCAATCAACAAATTCACAATCACATAGACCGTCGCCGCAATCAGCGTGAACGCCATAATAATATAATATTCTTTAGACAACAACGATTCGTACGCCAAGGCGCCCACCCCGGGAATCGCATAAAATTGTTCGACCAAAAACGAACCCGCGAACAAGCCCGCCAACGTAAAACCGATAATCGTTATCAACGGGATCGCGGCATTCCGCAGCGCGTGGCGCATCACCACCGTCCACTCTTTTAAACCCTTCGCGCGCGCGGTCCGCACATAATCCGAATTCATCACTTGAATCATTGCCGCGCGCGTTTGGCGCGTGTACACCGCAAGCAAACCCAAACCCAAAATGAACGCGGGTTGAATAATATGCGGCGCGAAAATACCTTGCCAGCCCCCCGGCGGCAAAAACGGCCCAAGCGTCACCGCGCCGATTTCATGTTTGCGCGAAAGCAAAAAATTCAGCACGGGCTGCAAGCCAATAATCGGCATCGAGATGCCCAAAATCACGATCACGCGCAACAAGACATCCAGCCACGATTTGCGATAGAGCGCGGCGAAAATGCCCAGCGCGATGCCGAGCGGAACACTCCACACAATCGCGACCAGATTTAATTGCAACGTGACCGGGAGCCGTTTCGCGATTAAATCGCTCACGCGCTGCCCTTGATACTTGACCAGCGAATAGCCAAAATTTCCTTGCAGCGCGTTAGTTATATAGTTCCAATACTGCACGAGGAATGGTTTATCAAAACCATATTCTTGCCGAACCTGCTCGACGATTTTGGGATTGGTGCGCAAACCCATCATCACTTGCACCGGGTCGCCGGGGCCATACAAGCCCAGCCAAAATGTGACCATCGAAATCAACACGAGCAGGACCGGCAGCCAGAGCAAACGGCGGATAATATATGCGAACATAAATCGGACGGGAACGTTCGATAAAAACTGCACGCGGACGCAAATTAAATTTGCGTCCGCGTGCGATAAAAGCGCTCTTGCTATCTTGCCAGCGTAATGTACTTGAGCCGTTCAATCACCAACGGCGGATAAAACGCGCCCTTGACATACGGTTTGGTCAACCAGTAATCGCGCCCGTACGTCAGCGGCAACACCGGCGCATCTTGGAGAATCTTTTCTTCCGCTTGTTGATATTCGCCGATGCGCTTTTCCAAACTCGGTTCGACGCTCGCCGCGTCAATCAGTTGATTAACCGCCGGATTGTCATAACCGCTCCAGTTATTCAAACTGCCGCCGCGAAATAACAGCCCGATAAAATTATGCGGGTCCACATAATCCGCGCTCCAACCAATATCGAACATCTGGAAATCAATATTGGTGCCGTTGATTTGCGAAAGATAGGTCGCCCAATCGGTTTGCTCCACCGAAATGTTCGCGCCCAAATTTTCCTTGAGCATTTCCGCAATCGCTTGCACATCCGAACCGGCCGTGCCGCCGCCGCCCACTGTGCTCCACACAATATCCGGCAAACCGCTCGCGTATTTCGATTCCGCCAACAATTTCTTGGCGCCTTCGGGATCATACGGAATACCTTTCAAATCCGGATTAAAGCCCGGAAACGCCTGCGGCAAAATACCTGTCGCCACCGTTGACATCTTTTTGAATACGACATCATTCAATTTTTCGCGGTCAACGGACATCGCAAACGCCATCCGCACTTTCGGGTCATCGAACGGCGGCTTGCGCGTATTAAACACAATAAACGAAGTCGAAAGTTGCGGGTCAACCGACAATTCCTTGTTCAACGGACTCGCCGGGTCGCTAACGCGCTCGATATCCGCAATCGAAACGCGCGTCGCGTCCAAATCGCCATTCTCATAACGCGTCATCGCCGAACCGCCGCCGAGCATAAATTCGATGCGGTCTACAGAAGGTTTGACGTCGCCATAATAATCCGCGTTCTTTTCGAGAACGATTTGCTGCCCCTGGTCCCATTGCGCCAACTTGAAGGGCCCCGTGCCATTCGGTTTCAAATACCACGGCTGTTCGCCCGATTCAACGTTGAACTTGTCCACAACGTACGAAGTCGGATGCGCCAACGCCGCCAGAAAATACGAAATCGGTTTGTCAATGTCAATCTGAATGGTGTAATTATCAATGACTTTGACCCCGCTGACTTCGGTCGCCTTGCCAGTGTACTTGTCCATGAAACCGGTAATATCGCCCAAATACAACGGCGACACGGTGGAACGCGTGCGCGGGTCGGCGGCGCGTTCGAGCGAATATTTGACATCTTGCGCTGTCACCGGACGGCCGTCATGGAACTTTGCATTTTGGCGCAGCGTAAACGTGTACGTCTTGCCATCATTGCTCACATCCCATTTTTCGGCGAGGTCTGGCACAATCTTCAAATCTTTGTTAAAGCCCACCAGCCCGCTAAAAATTTCGACAATATACGTCGCCGATTCTACATCGCTAGTATTGGCGGGATCGAGCGTAGGCGGATCGCCGCCCATACCGCTGCCGCCGGGCAAACGCAAAACATTTCCGGCGGGCGCCGAGCTGCCGCTCGACGGATCCTGATTCGGATTTTGATTCTGACCTTGATTTTGATTCGGCGCCCCCGTCGGCTGCGGCTGGGATGGATTATTTTGCGAAACATTGTTCGGCGCGCCAAACAGACCCGCGCATAGACTGCCCGGTTGCGGACAATACACCAGCGCGCCGACGCCCACACAGACCACCCCAATCAAAGCAATCAGCAGAATAACGACAACGGCAATCAAGCCGCGATTTTCAGACATTTCCAACTTCCTCCAACGGACAGCCCAAAGCCGCCCTTTTTCACCAGTCGGCTTGACACTCGAAAAATTTCAATCGCGAGTTGTTCCACTCGCAAGCCGTGAAATCCTATCATAACGAATAGGGAGTGTCAAGACCGCGCTGCATTGAATAAAAAATTTCGTTTCCAGAGCGTACCAAAACGAATTAAAGCGCGCATTAAATCGCGGTGAGTGTATCCCGCGCATCGCGCGCGACGCGGCAGCGCGGCTATTTCAATCTCCAATATTCGATGCGATCATACCCTTCCATCACCGCGAATTTGCGTTCCACCCGCGCGCGCGTCAACACCGCGCGCTGACTCCACACCAGCGGAATAAGCGCCACATCCTGCTCCACCAAAATTTTTTCCGCGCGCGAATACAGCTGGCGGCGCTTGAGCGCATCCGTCTCGCGCGCCGCTTCGGAAACCAGCGCGTCAAAGGCGGACGACGACCATTTTGTAAAATTGTACGGCGAACCGGAATGCCACGCGTCGTACAAAAAATTGTGCGCGTCCGGATATTGACCGCAATAGCCCATCCGAAACAAGGGGGGGGGTCTTGAGCCAGCTGTTCCAAATACGCTTCCCACGGCGCATCCTCGACCGTGATGGATGCCGCGAGCGTCGCGCGCCAATTTTGAATCGCCGCCACCGCCGCGTCAATAAAAACCGGATTCGTATTCGTGCCAAACGTCAACGCGGCAGGCAAACGCAAACCGGCGACGCGCGCTTGATCGAGCGCGCTCTTGGCGAGCGGCGCGTTAAAATCAATTCCGATATCCGCGTTCACATCCGGCGCGGCATTCACTTGAGGCGGCGTAAACCAGCGCGCCGGTTCGCCCAAATCAAACGTTTGCGCCACCACATCCTCGCGATTCAACGCCTGCGCGAATGCTTGCCGCAGCTCCACCGCGTCAAACGGCGGCTTGCTCGTATTAAAACCAATATATTGCGTGCATAAACCGGGCAACAATTTCAAATCGCGTCCAAGCGCGGGATCCGCGCGCACGCGATCCAAATTAGCGCCTTCGATGCTATCGTACGGATCGGTGGTATCCAATTCGCCGCGCAAATACGCGTCGAGCGCCGAAGCTACATCCGGCAGCAATCGGAAACGCAAGTGTTCGATTTCAACCTTTGCCGCGTCATAGTACGCGGGATTTTTCCGCAACAACAAATAACGAAACGGTTCGCGGTCTACCAACACATAAGGCCCGCTCGTCCACATCGTGCCAATCTCGGTCCAACGAACGCCATGCTCGGCGATATTTTCGCGCGGCACCACCCGTCCAAGCCATGCGCCCACAATCGTCGGAAACGCCGAAGTCGGCGCATTCAATTCAAACTGCACACTGTATTCGCCCGTTTTACGGACGCCCAATTCATCCGCAAAACGCTGCAAATCATCCGGCGAAGTGCGTGGGTCGGCGCGCACAAGTCGTTCCGCGTCACGAATCAACGGCGCAAAACGCGCGGCATAGCCCGACGCGGTGCGCGGGTCAAACAAACGCTGCACGCTGTACACCACATCGTCCGCGTTAAGCGTCCGCAGCTTGACAATTTCGTCTTCCACCGCGTCATATTTGACCCACCACACATCCTCACGCAAGCGAAATTCCCAAATCAACCCATCGGGCGAGACTAGCCATTCGCGCGCGAGACCTGGTTGCGGCGCGCCGTCACTTTCATTCAGTTGCGTCAAATTCGAGAACAAAAGTTGGTCGAGTTGAATCGTCGGCGGGTCAGTAGCTAACAGAGGATCGAGCGCTGCCGGTTCAGCGCCGAGATTGAGCGCGATTTCGGTATCTTGGGTCGTCGCCGTTTGACCGCAATTAACGAGGAAAACACACGCGAGGAGCGCGTACAACAAGGTTCTGATTTGGCGCATTCCAAAATTCCGACTTGCCAGCTTGTAAATCTCGCAACGGCGCCGCGCTGCGCCAAAAACGCGCAACGCGAGGACAGTCATTGCGTATGCGGCGCGGCGCGCGCCAACTCCAGCTCTAAAAATTCCGCGCGCGTCAATTCCATTTTCACGCTCTGAAATTCTCCGATATCCGGCGTAAAACGCGGTCCCTGCGCAGTGACGCGAAATCCAACCGTCGCGAACGTGTGTTGCGCGCGCTTATTCTCCGCAAACGTGTACAGATAAATCAGATTTAACGACGACGACGTAAACAGATGGCGCAACAATGTGCGCACCGCGTCGCGCCCATAGCCGCGATTTTGATACGCGCGCTCCCCAATGATGATGCCGAGTTCCGCATCGCGGCGATTCCAATCCAGCGCGAAAATGCCCAACCGCCCAATCAATTCTAAATTCTCACGCGCGAAAATCAAAAACATTCGGCGGTTCGTCGGACCAAACAACCGTTCGCCGCGCACATGTTCGCGAAATTCTTCCAAATCCAATTCGGTCACGGTCCCGCCGCTGAGACGCAATAGTTCGGGATCGCGGCTCCATTCGTACAAGCGCGCGATTTCGGCGTCGCTCATGCGGTCTTCAAAGCGTCGCAAAAATATTTTCGTGCCATAAAGCGCCGTCATCGCTTTTACATTGTACGTATTTTTTCGCGCGTCAACAAAAGCGCGACAATCGTTTTCGCGTCGCCGATTTCGCCCGTCGCAATACGCGCGATCGCATCATCCAGCGACAAGACGCTGACTTGAATATCTTCATCGTCCATCAACCGCTGCGCGCCTTGCGTCAAATCGCGCGCGAGATACAAAAACATTTCTTCGGTGAGAATACCGGGACTGGGAAAAAAACGCGTCAGAAAATCCCAACGCGCGGCGGTCAAACCTGTTTCTTCTTCAAGTTCGCGCGGCGCGCCATCCAACGGATTTTCATTCAGTTCGAGCGTGCCAGCCGGAATTTCCAACATGACGCGTTCCGGCGCCGCCCGCCATTGCTTTACCAACGTCACATTGCCCGCATCGTCAAGCGGCAGAATAGCAACCGCGCCGCGATGTTCCGCGATTTCGCGCAGCGTCACCGCGCCGTTTTTCACGCGCACCGTATCCAAGCGCAAATTCAAAACACGCCCTTGATACACATATTCGCGCCGAATGAGCTCTTCCATGCGATTCTCCCATCGAAAATATTTCGCGCTTTACCTTGCCACAAGTATTGAAAAAAAACAAGACGCGTACACAAAAAAACCTCGTAGGTTTTCGAAACCTACGAGGTTTGCGCGCGTTTAGGGAATCCGTAGTTGTTGGCCCGGGAAAATATATTCGGGCGCGGGAATGCCGTTCGCTTGTTGAATCGCCGCGACGGTAACGCCGCACCGCTGCGCGATACTAAAGAGCGTATCGCCGCGCTGCACGGTATAAGGATTGGGACAACCGCCCGTCGCGGGAGGTTGTGCGCCACCCGTCGTCGCCGTCGGTTGCGCGGGCGGCGGCGCGCCGCCACCGGTTGCGCCGCCGCCGGGAATATTCAGCGTTTGACCGGGACGCAGCAAATTCGGATTCACGCCCGGATTCGCTGCCGCAAGCGCTTGCGACGTCACACCGCATTTGCGCGCAATCGCCAGAAACCATTCGCCGGGCAGCACCGTGTACGGATTGCCGCACGCGTCGGCATTCGCGCCGCCCGATTGCGTATCATTGCCCGGAGCGCCGGGCGTCGTTTGCGCGGAAGGTTGTCCCGTATCGCCAACCGTAGTAGGTGTGGGAAACAGCGTTGGCTCGATAATGATAGCGGTGACATTCGGAGCGGGCGTATCGAGCGGCAGCGGTTCGGCTGTGGCAACGCCGCCGGTGGGCGCAACGGGCGTCTGATCGCCAACAATCGGCACAAGCGTCGCATTGTCAACCGGAGTCTGATTGTTCGTGGGCGCGATAGAGGTCGCGTCGCCGCCCGGCACAATCACATTGGTATTATCGAGTGGAATTAGCGTGGGGGTTGGAACGACGGGTTTGCTCTGAGTGCAAGCGGCGACGCTCCAAGCCAAGAGGGCAAGCGCGACAAACAACATACCCTTGGTACAATACAATCTCATCGGTCATTCTCCTTTTTGAGCGAATTCGACATTCGCGGACAGTTCGCACGCATAGGATAATGCCGCCGGGTTACAACGCGCACTATACCACAAGCCGCGCGCGGCGTCAATCCAATTTTGTCTGGTGATTACCCACATCTCGAAAACGTAGCGGGTTTCCAGACCCTAAGGGTTTTCGAAAACCCTTAGGGTCTGGAAATCCGGGCAATCACCAGAATTTTGTTTGGCGCTTGCCCATCTCGCGTAGAAAGTGTTCGCAAGTGAACTCGCCTGATAACGCTGCCGCGGGCGCATTAGAGCCGATTCCACTTTGATTTGTGGGTAGACCTTTCGGGTTTCCGAAAACCCGAAAGGTCTTGCCCCACAAACGAATCAGGAATTCGCTCTAAAGATGCAAACACGCTTGGTTTGCCGCGCCCTACGCGCCAAAGTGGATAAGCGCCAAAATTTTGTTGCGCGCCGCAATCTGCACTATACTATCGTTGTCCGGCATTGTAGCCCTGCCCTCAATCGCGAGGCAGGGCAATTTTATTCAATCCGCCGGAGGATGCAAAACAGCCAAAGGTGAGAACGGACCATGCGCGTCCTTGCCATCAGTGACATTATCGTTGAAACTTTGTACAGTCCGGCCGTGCGCGAAATCGCGCGCGACGCCGAAATGGTTATTTCATGCGGCGATTTGCCGAGCGCGTATTTAGAGTACATTGTCACAATGCTGGACAAACCGCTGTACTATGTGATGGGCAATCACGGCGCGCGCGGCGGCGCGCGTGAACAACCCGAAGGATGCGTCAACCTCGACGAGCGCGTGGTCAACCACAATGGATTATTGCTCGCGGGCCTCGAAGGTTCGATGCGTTACAACGATGCCCCGCGTTATCAGTACACCGAACGCGCGATGCGCCTAAAAATATTCCGCCTCGCGCGCAAATTGTGGCTGAATCGTTTGCGATATGGGCGTTATCTCGATGTATTGGTCGCGCACTCGCCGCCGTTTGGCATCCACGATGGCGCGGATTCGGCGCATCGCGGTTTCAAAACATTTCTGAATTTCATTGACCGTTATCATCCCGATTATTTGCTGCACGGCCACATCCATCTTTATGACAATCGCGCGACGCGTCAAGCCGTGCGCGGTCACACTTTGATTGTCAATGTGTACGGTTACAAATTGCTCGAACTAGCCGCGCAGGCGCGATAACGCGCAATACGATTTACCCATGAGCCAATATTCCGCCCGCGCCGAACACGATTTTAGCCAAGCGCGCACACGCGCGTTTTGGAATGATATCGCGGCGTTTTTACGGCGCCGTCCGAACGAGTTGTTATCTTTTGACGCGGTGCGCCGCGCGCTGCCAATTTACGGACAGAGCTATCGCGGCGTCCAAGCAACACCCGTCGAAAAAATCGTCGGCACCACGACAAATCGCTATTTTGATTTTGACCGCGCGTTTTTGCCCGCGCAGGCGCGCACGAAATCGCGTTGGAAAAAAATTGATGAATTGCGTCTGCGCGATGTGAGTCTGCCGCCGATTCAACTGTATCAGGTCGGCGAGGTGTATTTTGTGCGCGACGGGCATCATCGCGTTTCGGTGGCGCGACAGATGGGCCAGCTTTACATTGACGCCGAAGTGATTGAAATGCAAACGCATACGCCGCTCACGCGCGATATTCGGCGGCTTGATCCACAAGGGCTGGAAGCGTTGGGCGAGTACGCGTCCTTTTTGGAAAAGACGCAGCTCGATAAATTGCGTCCCGATGTGAATATCGAATTTTCGCAGCCCGGCGGCTTTGGGCGCTTGCTCGAACATATTGTGGTGCATCAATATTTTCTCGGTCTGGATTATCACCGCGATGTTTCATGGGCCGAGGCGGTGACCGATTGGTACGATTACGTCTATATGCCCGTCGTCAGCATTATCCGCGAGCGCAATGTGCTGGCGGAATTTTCCGGACGCACCCAAGCCGATTTGTATTTATGGATTGCCGACCATCATTGGACTTTGAATCAACAAGAAATCCAACAACACACGCATGATTTGGGTTTCGACGAAGCGACGCAAGATTTGGTGCGCCAGCGCAGTCCGCGCCTTGCGCGCAAAATCGCGCGCGCGTTGGAAGCGTGGGTCGCGGCATGGCGCGGCGAGAACGCGCCTCCGAACCAAGCCAAAACAGGCGCAGCCGAACCCGCGCGCGAATTCGCCGAAACAAATTTGTCAAAAGAATCAACGTTGGATATAGTAGAGCCGCGCGTTTTTTCCGACGCGCCGTATTCGTAACCGTAGGACAAATTTGTAATTTGTCCATTCGTCTGGACAAATTACAAATTTGTCCTGCCCATCATGTTGACGTATTTTTCTTCCACTCTTGACGCGTGCCGTTTCGACGGGCCATTACCGCGCGCCCCCTCACTGTCGCAGTAGAATTTTTTGGACAGTCGAGGGGGATTCCAACAAACGAACGTTTCATTAGAACGCTGCATGACGAGTTGGATGACTCTCGACGAAAAAGTAAATTCGTATTTTTCGCGCACACCCGCTCGGCATGAGCGGGTGTTTTTAGTTGCTTGCCACATCATTTGTGAGAAAACATTTCGCGCTTGTCGTGTTGGCTGCACTACTTTTTCTCACGAGTTGTGTCAGCAAGCTTTCGGCACAGGATTTTTTTCGAGCGTACTTTAATCTCGACGCTGTTCCCGAAGGTATCAGCGAGTTTCAAGGCGAAAGTTTTGACACGATGCCAGCGTTTTTGGGCAACGGCTATTTCAAATACAAAGCATCCCCTGCATATTTTGAAATGTTAGCTCAGCATCGCGGCTTTAGAGAGAAAAGCGAATTCAACAATCCGATTCACGAAACATCATGCAGCAAATTGCAGAGTGATTTTTCGTACTGGACAGATGAATCAATTACCAAAACAGACAAACAATGCTTTGAGGGAATCTTTGATTTCACCAAACACTTGATTCTTTATGATCCGAACACGAATCAAACGTGGCACTTTCTTCAAGGCATACGCGATTAAAAGATCAACATAGGAGAAACTGACATGGCAGACCAACTCCCTTCCCGTTCCGAAAATTTTTCGGAATGGTACAACACCATCGTTCAACGCGCCGACCTCGCGGATTACGGCGCGGCAAAAGGAACGATGATTATCAAACCTTACGGCTATGCGCTGTGGGAAAATATTCAGACGTATCTCGATAAGCGTTTTAAAAAACACGGCGCGAAAAACGCGTTCTTTCCCACATTCATTCCGCTGTCATATATTCAGCGCGAAAAAGAACACGTCGAAGGATTCACGCCCAACTTGTGGCTCGTCGCATCCGGCGGCGGCGAGACGTTGGAGGAACCCTATGCGGTGCGCCCTACGTCGGAAACGACCATCAACATGACGGTGCGTAACTGGATTCATTCATACCGCGATTTGCCGCTATTGTTGAATTTGTGGAATAGCTGCTTTCGTTACGAATTACGCACGCGCTTGTTTTTACGCACGTCGGAATTTTTATGGCAAGAGGGGCATACCTTTCACGCGAGCTGGGACGAAGCGAACGAATACGCGCTCGCGATTCTCACCGACGCGTATCTCGATTTTTACGCTAACGCGGCGGCAATGCCTTCGCTTGCGGGCCGCAAATCGGAAAAAGAAAAATTTCCCGGCGCGGATATTACCTATACGCTGGAACAAATGATGGGCGATGGCCGCGCGCTGCAAGGATGCACGGCGCACAATCTCGGACACAATTTCGCCAAATCGTTCGACATTCGCTATCTCGATCGCGGCAACGAATTGCAATACGCCGCCACCGCGTCGTGGGGTCTCTCGACGCGCGCGATTGGCGCCATTCTGATGACGCACGGCGACGACAAAGGTTTGTTGATGCCGCCGCGCATCGCGCCCACGCAGATCGTCATTGTGCCAATCTTTGGCAAACACGCCGACCCCGCGCCGGTATTGGCGGCGGCGAAACAACTCGCGCGCGAATTGGCGGACTATCGCGTGGAAATTGACGCGCGCGATGACAAGTCGCCCGGTTTCAAATTTAACGATTGGGAAATGCGCGGCGTGCCGCTGCGTATCGAAATCGGACCCAAAGATATTGAAAAAAATCAGGTCGTCCTCGCGCGGCGCGACACGGGCGAGAAAAAATTCGTGTCCAACGCGGAACTGCTCGCGCAGGTGGCGCAAACGCTCGACAGCATTCACGATACGCTCTATGCGCGCGCGAAAAAATTCCAAGACGATCACACATTCAGCGTGGACACGTACGCGGAATTTCAAGCGCGCACCGCGGGCGAAGGCGGCGCAGGTTTCCTCATGGCGCATTGGTGCGGCAACCGCGAATGCGAAACGGCGATTCAACAAGAGACCAAAGCGACCATTCGTTGTATTCCTTTTGTCCAAACCAAAGAAGCGGGCAAATGTATTCGCTGCGACGGCGCGAGCCAAGAGCGCGTGGTATTCGCGAAAGCATATTGAAAAGTAAAAAGCGCAAAGCTAAAAGCTAAAAGTGAACTCTGTACTTTGTACTTTGAGCTTTTAACTTTTAGCTTTTAACTTGTCCTATGCACTATCAGCAACTTGAAGCATCCATCTACGACCAAGTGTATGCGGGGTTCAAAGCGGATATTCCGTTTTGGCAAAATTTCGCGCGCGAGACATGCGGCGAAAATGGCGAGGCGTTGGAACTCGCGTGCGGCACATTGCGCGTGCTGCTGCCCGTCGCCGAAGCGGGCGTGCGCGTAACGGGCATTGATGAATCGCCGTACATGCTGGAACTCGCGCACAAGAAACTTGACGCGACGGACGAAAATGTTCGCGCGCGCATTTCCATTCAACAAGGCGATATGCGCGCGTTTGAATTTACGCGCAAATTCAATTTGATTTACATTCCGTTCAACACGTTCGGCATCTTGACGACGAGCGCTGACCAGCTCGCCGCGCTTGCGTCCATCCAAAAACATCTCGCGCCAAATGGTTTATTCGCATTCGATGTCTTTTTCCCCGATGTGACGCGCATGCACGGCGCGGAATTGTCGCGCTGGCAGTTGGAAATGGACGAAAGTTTCCCCGACGGCTCGCGCATTCACCGCGACAATGTGCGCGCGGTGGACACGCGTAAACAAATCATCTCGGTCACGTGGCGCAACAAAGAATATCAAAATCAAATTCTTGCGCGCGAATTCATCACCGATCTCGCTCTCACGTATTTCTTTCCGCGCGAAATTGAAAACTTGTTGAGGCGCGCGGGTTTTGAAATTGTTCACTATTGGGGCAATTACGAACGCGAAAATTTTTGGGAGATGTCCGAGCCGTGGAAGCAGCTTGTCGTGGCAAAGATAAAAGAGTGAGTCGCGTTTGGATTCCGCTTCAGTCTAAAATTTCGATTGGCGCTAAATAATTTGAGGAGCACACAGCCATGTTCAACATCAATCACAAAAAAGGCGTCATTGCCATTCTCACCGGCGGCGGCGATGTGCCGGGTTTGAATCCCGCCATTCGCGCGGTCACGATTCGCGCGCTGCGCGAGGGGTACCAAGTCATCGGCATTCGTCGCGGTTGGCGCGGCGCGATCAATATTCTGCGCGACGACAAGGCGGATAACAGCGAAAATTTTCAGGTTTTGACTGAAGAAATCGTGAATCGCGCGGGCCGCACCGGCGGCACTTTTCTACATACCTCGCGCACGAATCCGCCCAAAGTAAAAAAAGAAGATGTGCCGGAACATTTGCAAGATACGTACAATCAAGACAAGAACGACCTCACACCCGAAATTTTGAAAAATCTCGCGTGGCTCGGCATAGATTATTTGATTCCGATTGGCGGCGACGATACTTTGAGTTACGGCGTGCGCTTGTTTCGTGAAGGCATCAAAGTGGTGGCGATTCCCAAAACGATGGACAATGACGTGCCGGGCACCGATTATTGTATCGGCTTTAGCACCTGCGTCAGCCGCACGATTGAATTGGTGAATCGGCTCCGCACCTCCGCCGGTTCGCACGAACGTT
Source organism: Anaerolineae bacterium (assembly GCA_021463195.1). Taxonomy (GTDB): domain Bacteria; phylum Chloroflexota; class Anaerolineae; order UBA4142; family SHND01; genus SHND01. Next base: position 6,560 of record JAJTXZ010000035.1, on the reverse strand, counting down.
TTTTGGTGTTGGAAGTGTTCGGACGTTACGCCGGTTTCACCGCGATGCTGCCCACCATGGCGGGCGCGGCGAATCGCTGTGTCATTCCCGAATACAAATTCAACATCGAGCAGCTCACCGAACTAATGGTCGAGGACCGCAAAAGAAATCCGAGCAAATATTCCGTCGTCTTGGTTTCGGAAGGCGCGATGTTTGAAGGCGGCGAAATGGTTTTTCAAAACGCGGCGACAGATTCGTTCGGTCACGCCAAACTGGGCGGCATTGGCGATTTGGTTTCTGCGGAACTCCGCGCGCTCTCGCCCAAATTTAATCGCGGCAAACCCATCAACGCAATCAACCAACGACTCGGCTATCTGGTGCGCGGCGGCGACCCCGACGCGATTGATTCGATTGTGCCAATGGCGTACGGCAATCTGGCGCTCGATTTAATTTTGCAAGGCATTCACGGCCGCCTCGTCGTTTTGAAAAACGGGCGGTACGACAACATGCCGCTCGATGTAGTTACCGCGTCAAAAAAATCGGTGAACGTAGCCAAGCATTATAATTCGGAGCGTTTGCGCCCGCGCTATGCCAATTTCCAAATGCAGCCGCTTTTTATCATGACGAGCGAATAAGCGTCCAACTTGCGCGCGCGAAACTAAAATGGGGCAGACACGGAACCAGACACCGTTTCCACCCCATTTTTTTATACCGTTTCTATCCTATTTTTTTATACGGCGACCGCTTCGCTCATCCGCAATCGCTCGCCGTATTGCATTTCGTAATATTCGCGATATTCGCCGCTTTTGATTTTTTGCCACCACCACGCGTTACTTTCGTACCAGCGAATCGTTTCCGTCAACGCCTGTTCAAACGAATGACGCGGCTGCCAGCCGAGCGCGCGAATTTTTTCCAACGCCAGCGCATAGCGGCGGTCATGCCCCGAACGGTCGGCGACGCGACGCACGAGATCGGATGGCTTGTCGAGCGTATCCAAAATTATTTTGACGACCTCGACATTTTCACGTTCATTGTCGCCGCCCACGTTGTACGCCTCGCCCGGTTTGCTGCGATGCAAAACCAAGTCCACCGCTTCGCAATGATCGGTCACATACAACCAATCACGCACCTGTTTGCCGTCGCCATACAAAGGCAGCGGTTTATTTTCCAACGCGTTAGTCACAAAGAGCGGAACCGCTTTTTCGGGATATTGATAGGGTCCAATGGTGTTTGAACCGCGCGTAATTGTTGTGGGCACGCCATGCGTGACGTAATAGGCGTTCACCATCAAATCGCCGCTCGCTTTGGACGCGGCGTACGGCGAACGCGGAATCAACGGGTCGGTTTCATGCGCGGGCTTGGTCACCCAACCATAGATTTCATCCGTGCTGATTTGATGAAACCGCTCCAGCCCCAACTCTTTTGCCGCTTCCAACAGCGTGTACGTGCCGATAACGTTCGTGCGCAAAAACGCGTCCGCGTCGAGAATGGAACGGTCAACGTGCGACTCGGCGGCGAAATTCACAATCGTATCCACGCGATATTTTCGCAGCGTCGCGCGCACCGCGTCCGCGTCGCAAATATCGCCTTGCGTAAAAGTCATGCGCGCGTCGGCGGCGATGTCGCGCAAATTGTCCAGATTGCCCGCGTACGTCAATTTGTCATATACCGCCAAAGTGTACTGCGGATATTTCTTTAGCATGTAGCGGGTAAAATTCGAGCCGATAAAACCCGCGCCGCCGGTCACCAACAAATTTTTCATTGTCCTCAACTTTCAACGCGTTTGCCGCGCTGCGCGGTAGCGTCGCTGCGTAAATCCACAATATCTTCGGGCGTGAGTTGATACGTTTCGCGTTCGCCCGCCCGCGCCCCATTTTCAATAACGCCTTGCAAAATAAAACCGTCGGCGGTTTCCAAAATGCGCGGCGCGACCAGATTGTGCGTATCCAGATAACGTCCGATGACGCGCAAGATTTCGGAATAGCTGAGCGAACGATTGTTGATTTGCGGTCGTTCCATGATCGTCTCGCTTTCAAACGTTATTCGGGCGCAGTTTTAAATTGCCGGTTTCGAGCAGCAACCGCAATTCATCGCCCGCAAAAATAAAAGTGTCCTGACGACGTTGAAACCCAACCGCCGTTTCAACCATGACCGCGCCAATCACAATGACGCCTTGGTCAAATTCCATCACACACACATCTTGCAGTTTTTTGGACGTGATGAATTTACCGAGCGCGGTAAATAAATCAGCGTAGCTTGTATCTTTAAGCGCGGTATTGAGCATAGGGTTCCCTCCGCTCTCCGCCTTGAAATTTAGAATTGGCGCTAAAGCCCTACTTGGGAGAAATCGCCCAGCATCAGACGAATCGTCTGACTGGGCCCCGCCGTATGGTTGATTTGCGCATTGCGGCCAATCAAGGAATCCGCAACGCGCGCGCGTAAATCTTCAAGGCGACTGTTATCCAATACAATGCTGTGTTCGATTTCGCAATTCCGCACGACGCAATCGTGATGAATCGCCGTATAGGGTCCGACAAACGCGTTCTCAATCAACGTGCCTTTGCCAATAATGGCGGGCCCGCGAATTTTGGAATTGACCACGCGCGCCCCTTGCTCCAAAATCACGCGGCCCTCCAACACAGAATTTTCCACGCTGCCGTCATTCTTGCCCGACATGACATCCAAGACCAGCCGATTCGCCTCGAGCATATCGCCGATGCGTCCCGTATCCACCCAGGCGTCGGTCAGACGATGCGCGCGTACATTCAATCCTTTGTCCACCAGATATTGAATCGTGTCGGTGATTTCCAGTTCGCCGCGCGCGGAAGGTTGGATCGCGTGAACCGCTTCAAAGACCAACGGACTAAACATATAAATGCCGATGACCGCGTAGGGTGAAATAAATTGTTTGGGTTTTTCGACCACACGTTGCACGCGTCCTTGGTCATTCAAAATCGCCACACCCATTGAACTGGGATCTTGCATCTCATACAAAATAATTTGCGCGTCCATCGCCTGGCCGCGAAACGCGTTGACTTGGGGCACAATGCCGCCGCGAATGAAATTGTCGCCGAGAAATAAAATGAATGGGTCCGCGCCGATAAAGGGTTGCGCGATTTTAATGGCGTGCGCGATGCCGAGCGGCTGCGCTTGCAAAAGATACGTAAAGCGCGCGCCAAATCGCGAACCGTCGCCCGCCGCTTGTTTAACCTGTTCGCCGGTTTCGGGCGAGATAACAATCCCAATCTCGGTGACGCCCGCTTCGACCAAATCTTCGAGCGCGTAAAACAGCACCGGTTTATTGGCGACCGGCACGAGTTGTTTCGCGCCCGTATAGGTGAGCGGACGCAAGCGCGTGCCTTTGCCGCCCGAGAGAACTAGACCTTTCATGTTCACGTATCGCGTATGGCGTATCGCGTGGCGCAAATCAAAACTTGAGCGGCGATACGCGATGAGCTAATTGCTTTCCGCATAGTAATACGACGCGCCCTTTTCCGCCTTGACGTTATTGACGACCGCGCCGAGAATGCGCGCGTTGATTTTTTCGAGCTGCGCGCGCGCTTTTTTCGCGCTCTCGCGTTTGGTCTTGCCCGCGCTGACGACGAGCAACACGCCATCCATTTTGGCGGACAAGACCACCGCGTCGGTGACCGCAAGCACAGGCGGCGCGTCGAACAAGATTAGGTCGGCGCGTTCAAGCAGCGCGGCGAGAATATCGCTCATTCGCTTTGAGCCGAGAATTTCCGCCGGATTGGGCGGCAGCTGTCCGCTCGTCAAAATCTGTAGATTGGGTACGCCGCTGTCTTGGAGCGGCGGCGCCGCGAGCAGCGCATCATCACGCGCCATATCGGTCAAACCCGCGTTATTTTTGAGTTCAAAAATTTGATGCTGGGTCGGACGACGCAAATCGGCATCCACCAAAATAACGCGCTTGCCGCTCTGCGCGATGGTCACCGCCAGATTCGCCAGCGTGGTGGATTTGCCTTCTTCCGCGCCCGCCGAAGTGACCAGCAGCGCGCGCAGCGATTTATCGAGATTGGAAAATTCCAAATTGGTGCGCAGCGCGCGATACGCTTCGGCAATGGGCGAACGCGGATTGGAAATTGTGATAAGAGGATTAGTCATTGGTCGAATGCGCCAGTCGCGCCGCGCAAGCGTGAACGAATCAGCTTGATTGTCGCGTCGTTACACTATTGCGCGCTTGCGCTGTTTGACGCGGTTTGTTTCGCCGCCGCGCGCGGTTTCGTTTTTGTCGCTTGCGTCGAAATATTTGGAATCGCGCCGAGCGTCGTGAGATTCAACGAACGTTCCACATCTTCCGGTTTGCGAATATAACCCGATTGAATGTATTCGACAATAAAAATCGCCAGCACGCCCGCAAGCCCGCCGAGAATCGCGCCAGCGATGACATTGATAGTTGTCTTGGGCGAAAATTTTTCCGGCGGCGTGGCATTGTCGAGAATATTGACGAGGATGCGGTCATTTTGGTCCATCTGTAAATTTTCTTGCTGATGCAAAATGACAAAATTTTCGGCGAGCGTCTGCGCCATGCGCGGAACCATTTGCTCGTTCGGACTCTTGACCGCAATCGTCACTGTGCCATCCGCTTCGTCGCTGCTGACTTCGACGCCGCCCAAAAATTTCGCGGGCGCGAGGTCCAATTGCAGTTGGTCAACCACCTGCTGCGCGATCGTTTTGGTTTGCAGCTGCTTGGCGTACTGTCGCAACGAGTTCTTGATGGCCAAGCCCTGTCCGTAATCGGACGAACGCGACGGTTTCGCCAAAAGCATAATCGTGGAACGATAGACCGGCGTTTGGATGCGACTAAAGAGCAAAGCCCCCAACGCGCCGACGAGCGCGACGACGACAACAATCCACCCACGGCGAATCAATACTCTACCGTATTCGCGTAAATCCATTTTCCCAAACTCCTTTCAAACGGACAGTTATCTTAGCAGAGCGAATGAGAGATGGCAAATAAAGCGCGCGCGGGCTGCGGCAAATCGTATCGGGCGATTCAAAGCGCGACGACTTGCGCAATACCATGCTATCCCTTTTTATCCGGAATCTCTCCCATCACGCTCAAACCCATTTTCGCTAGCTCGCGCGCGTCGCGCACCGAGTCATCCGCGTAATCGAGGATAAAAATCAAGACAATGCCCGCGCTAAACGCGAGCGCCGCGCGAATAAAAAGGTCGAGCCGTTCGCGCAAACCGGGCGTGACCGCCGCCACCGTCGGCTTGTCCAAAATTGTGACCGTCGCGCCTTGCGCGCCCATTTGGGCAAAGTATTTTGTGTTATTCAGCCGCAACGCCTGCACCGCCGCGTCCGCGATGCGCTGCGCCTGCGCGGCATCATGCCACGTAATCGTCAACGACATAATACGGCGCTGTTTTTCCACCGCGCCCGCAATATTATTCTTGCCGATTTTCAACTGCGGATCATTCAGGACCGCGTTCACATCGTCGGCAAACAAATCGCTGCGAATCACTTCGACAAAATCATCGCGGATATATTCGGACGCCTGCGCGCCGGTGAGCGCGGGATCAACGCCCGACAATGGACGGTCGGCGGAAACGCTAATGGTAAAACGCGTGGACGCGACAAAACTCGGCGGCGGAGTTTGCGCGGTGAGCCATGTCAAAACGACGGTGAGGACAGTCAGAATAACGGGGAGATACCATCGGGCGCGTAAAATGCGCCAATATTCACGAATTTCAATCATGGAGCTGCTTGCGACGCCGCGCGGCTTGATCAAACGCGGCGCGCCGAGTATAACAAAAGGCGGTCAGGGGCGCAAATTATCCGCGCGCGCGCAAGACATGTTCGCGCAGCATGGTTTGGAAAACGCGAGTGTCGAATTTTTCCGCGTGCGCGCGAATCCGCGCGGCATCGAACGCGCGCGCGTCAAACGCGCGCAAACACGCGCTCAACGCTTCGGCGCGCGGCGCGTGAAACAACATGCCATTCAGGCCTTCGACAATGGTATCCAGCGCCCCCCCCCCGCCAAACGCAAGCACGGGCCGCCCCGCCGCGTTCGCTTCCAACGGCGTAATGCCAAAATCTTCTTGCCCCGGAAAGACGAACGCCCGACAGCGCGCCATCAAATCCAACCGTTCCGCGTCGGATACGCGTCCCAAAAATTTTACATTCGGTTTCGCCAACGCTTCAAGGCGCGCGCGGTCGCGGCCATCGCCCGCAATCACCAGCGGCAAACCCGTTTGATTGAACGCCTCAATCGCCAGCTCAATTCGTTTGTACGGCACCAAACGCGAGACAATCAAAAAATAATCGCTCACCTCTGACGGCGCGGCGACGCGAAATAAATTGACATCCACCGGCGGATAAATCAAATTCGACTCGCGTCCGTAGCACGCGCGAATGCGTTTTTGGACTTCGCGCGAAATGGCGATAAATTCATCCACCCGCGCCGCCGCGCGTCGGTCCCATTCGCGCAGCGACGTCACTACTGCGGGGAGCAGCGCGCGCGCCGCGCCAGACAGCGCTTCGTTTCGCGCGTATTCATCATATTGCCAGAGAAAACGCGCGGGCGTCAAACAATAACACAGCTGTCGCGCGTC
>JAJTXZ010000034.1 GCA_021463195.1 Anaerolineae bacterium | reverse complement strand
GAGGTTCAGAAAAGGTTTTGGTCTGTCAGACCCTTCGGGTTTCCGGAAACCCGAAGGGTCTTGGCATAGCTTTCCAAAACCAAACCTGAAGGTCTATAGTTTCCGATTTGATCTAGCGGACAGGCCTTTTGGATTTTCGGAAATCCAAAAGGTCTTTGACGCTAGACCAAACAGAATTCGCTCTAATCGCGCCATGTCACTTGGAGCGTGAGCGCGTTGTGGTCAGTCAGAAACCGTTGATAGGGCCGCGCGCGCTGCGCGTCTTGAATGTGCTGAATGTCGGCTTGCAAAAGAATGTCCGCACGCGCCGGCAATCGAACCAAAACAAAATCAATCGGAATCGCCCATTTGCGCGCGGACGGCAGAAAGGGGCGATAGGTCGGGCGCGTATCATCCGCCAATGGGTCGCGCAAATCCGTTTCGCGCAGCAGTTCATCATACAAAAAAGCGCCGCGCGGAAAATTGAAATCGCCGCAGACAATGACCAACGCGTCCGCAGCTTGCGCGTTGACCAACGTCGCGAGATGTCGCGTCTGGTCGCGTTGAATTTTGGAATAGCTGCCATCCGGCGCCCAATCGCCCGAATAATTGGCGTGCAAGTGCGTGTTCATCACAATCACGCGCCGCGCGCCCACCGCAATCGTCGAAAGCAGCACGCCTTTATTGAGCGCCCAATCCGCCACGCCGAGACTGACCATCCGTCCGCGATTTTGATAGGGAATAAATTCGCTGCGCTGCAAAGGCACGCGGCCCGCGATATAGAGACCGCCTTTGGGCGCAAAACGATTGCGCTCGAACGCATGATAGGTATAGGCGGTCAAGCCGCGTTTGAGCAGCGACAAGTACGAATTTTGTTGAATCTCTTGAAAACACAAAAGCTGCGCGGCGGAATGATTCAACTGTCGTATCAGACGCGCCAAACGCCCCAAACCCAAAAAAAAGGGCAGCCCGAATGTGTTGAGACTCAACATTGAAAATTCATTCATACGACAAATTTTGCGCCGTTATCAACTGTAATCGAATCGCAATCCCAATCCATTGCTTTCCGTTCGATGAAAATGGTATCCTGCGAACACGATTGATTGGTCAAACTCGATTCGTCCAACAGGAGCGCTAAATCATGGACAAAGAATTGAATGCGTTACGACGCGTCGCCAAAGCGGCAAAATCGTATCAAGAAAAAATCCTCCAGAAACGCAGCGCGCAGCTGACTAGAACACAAGAAGCCAAGGACCAGCAAACAACGATGTTGGAAATTGGTTCGGCTGAATTCGAACTCTCGGAAGCGCTGAACGAATGGTACCGCACGCAAAAGCGCGACTAGAAATCTATCCGCCCTCAAGCTTGCGCGGCGCGCGTCAAAGACGCGCGCTATTTTTTTTGCGCCGCGCCCAAACAAAATAGCCGCTGCCGCCTAACGCCAGCAGCGCCGCCCCAAAAGCCAAACCCATCCACAGCGTATAGTTTGCGGATTCGCGCACCGTAATCTGAATCGTCATCCGCGGGCCAAACGCGTTATCGCCGTGCCGCAACTGCCACACGGTGACAAACGTTCCCGCCGTTTGCGGCGCAAACAGCGTAAGCGCCCATCGTTTAACGCGTTCCGGCGGAACAAGTTGGTCAATGACAATCGCTTGGGGCGTGGAAATAGATTCACGCGCGAGATTAACGAGCGCGTAATTGGCGGTGGGACTCCATGTGCCAAAACCGGTATTTTGGGTATCGAAATAAATTTGAAAAATTTCACCGGGCTTGACAGTGATCGTTTCAGATTGCGCGAGCAGCTGCGCGTCGTTGCGCGGCAAATCGTATTGATACAAATTTTCCGCGTCCATCAACCGAATCAAATCCGCCGCGTAGGTCGGCGAAGTCGCATAGCCCGCCGCCGCGATGCGCCGCGTGAATTCGCGCGGGTCATCCAGCGCGCCCCGCGCGTCCGCATAACGCGGCGCGGTCGCCAACAACAAGCCGTGATCGCGAAACGAATCTTGCATCGTACGATATTTACGAAAACGCTCGCGGCGCGTCACATAGCGCGCGCCGTCCCACTCCTTAGTCCACGCCCACACCCAACCTTCCGCAATCGGTCCGACATTCACCGCGCCGTCGGCGGCGACCGCGGCTTTGATGCCGAAATAATTTTTCGCTTCGCCAATCGGACTAACGCCGCGTCCCGTTTCCCACGCCGCTTGCGCCAGCGTCACCGACGCGGGCACGCCAAACTCGCGCTGCGATTGAACCGCAAACGGCGCCGCCTGTTCCAAAAACGCTTTGCCATCTTGCGCGCGCAGCGCGGGCGTAAAAACGCCACACAGGATTCCGATAATGAATCCGCTCAATAACACTCGACGCATACGATAGTTTGCGCGCATACGATAGTTTGCGAAAAGACGCAGGCACATTACAATTAACGCGTTCACACGCGGCGCGCCGTTTGCAAAAGATGACGGAGAAATTCTTTTGCTGCATCGGCGGCGCGCGGCGCGGCATTAGCCGGCGCGCCCATTTTGGCGGCGAGACGCTGCGCCAGTTGCAGCGCGAGCGCGTCGCTGTTGGTCAGATTTTTTTCACGTTGAAAAAACGATTCGATTAACGCCAAATCTTGCGCGTCCAACTGCGCCCAACCCAATGGCGCGGGCGCGGCGGCGGACGGCGCGACGACGACTTGCAAATCTTGCAGCCGCACCTGTTGACGCTGTTTGACCACAAGCGTGCCAGCGGCGAAATCGCCGAGCCGTTTCGCGCGCGCATTGAAAAACATCGCGACCAACCCGATGCCATACGCAAACGGAAAGAAATCAATAATGCGCACAAGATTGCGTATCACGGCATCAAGCGGCGCGAACGGCGCGCCATTGTCTTTGACGACGCGCAAACCGAATAAATGTTTTCCGGGCGTCTGTCCGTTCAGAATAATTTCAAAAAACATGAAATAACCGAATTGAATGATAAATAATACAATAATCACGCCGATTGCCAACGCGTCATTGATCGCGGACGGTAACTCGATCACGGTCAACTGATTGGCCAATACAACTAGCGAAAAAAACAAGACGACATAGATGACGCCTTGAATGAGGGAATCAATCAGAATCGCCAAAAATCGCGAACCGATGTCGGCGACATCATAGCCAAAACGAATGTTTTCGGGTGTTTCGACCACAAAACGGTCGGCGGAAGAGAGTTCAGTCATTTATGCAACCGGCGCAGTTGATTCAACAACGCAAACGCGAATGGACACGGCTGGAGGCGCTTGTGCAGCGCATCGAACGCGAACAAGCGCGCGCGCTCAGTCAAGCGGAATTGGTCGAATTCGGACAGCTCTATCGGCATGCCACTTCGGATTTGGCGATCGCGCAGCGTGACTTTCCGAATCACGATGTCATGGTGTACCTGAATCAACTGGTCGGACGCGCGCATCCGATCGTATATCGCGGCGAACCATTGATTTGGCGGCGGTTGAAAGATTTTTATCGCCGCGGCTTGCCCCAATTATACCGCGAGACGCTGCCGTTCATGGGCGTCGCCGCGCTGCTGCTCTTTGCGCCGTGGCTCGGCGCGGGCATAGCCATTTACTTTAATCCGTCGGGCGCGCAATATATTTTGCCGCCGTACCTGATTGCGGATATTGAGAGCGGCACGCGCTGGTGGCAAGATTTGAACGACGCCAACGGCATCGGCGCGTCGCTCATCATGCGCAATAATTTGAGCGTGTCTTTTCTCGCGTACGCGGGCGGCATGTTGTTTGGTTTATTGACGGTGTATGTGCTGGTGATGAATGGCATTACATTCGGCGCAGTCTTTGGCTTGCTGCATCACTATAATCATCACCTGCCGTTGTACGAATTTGTCGCGGGCCACGCGTTTTTAGAGTTGAGCGAAATCGTGATGGCGGGCGGCTGCGGTTTGCTGCTCGGTTACGCGTTGCTGCGCCCGGGCTTGTTGGCGCGGCGCGACGCGTTGGCTATCGCCGCGCAAAAATCCATTCGGCTTTTGTTGGGGACCGCGCCGCTGCTCATTGTCGCGGGCGCGATTGAAGGATTGATTTCGCCGTCGGATTCGATCCCCGCATTTGTGAAATTGGGTATCGGGCTGTTGACAGGAATTTTATTGTACGCCTATTTATTTCTGGTCGGACGCGGTTCAACGGATGGAACTCAAAAACTCGCGCAATAACGCGTTATCCCAATGCTCCACCGCGCCCATCACCATCACAATCGTCAGCCCATTTTTTCCATCGAACGCGCCGATCGCTTGGCGCAATTTCGGCGACGCGTCATTTTCCGCAACTGACAGATTCACCGCTTGGCCTCGAATCGTCACGCTTTCCTGTCCCACCACGCGTAATTGACTGCCACTGGCGCCAAATTGTTGTTGAAATGATTGCTGCATTTGGCGTTCCATCTGCGCCTGATTAATATCGCTTGTGTTTGTCGCCATCAACATAAAAATCATGGCATCACGTTGATCATTTTCCGGCGCAATCACCACCATTTTATAGACCAACATATTCAAGCCCATAACTTCGGCATATCCTGCGGGCAGCGTATATTCGGCAATCTCCGCGCCGACGCGTTTCGCGTCCGCCGGCTGCCGCGAAACGATATTGTTCGCGAACCGCGGCAGCAGTAGAAAACTGATTCCGCAAATGCCGGCGCACAGCACGACGAGCGCGCCAATGACAATGAGGGCGATTTTGGTGTTACGACTCATTTAAATTCTACCTCGCGCTTTTAATTCCAAATACTTGTTCACCACCGCGACGGTCAGTTGATTCGCCGACACGTCGAGCGTAAGGATGCCGCGCTGGCGCAATTTTTCCAAAATCAACGCGCGTTCATCCACCAGTTGCTCCGCGACGGCGCGTTCGTACACGCCAACGGAATCGCGCGGAATTTGGCGCGCGATTTGCAAAACTGTCGGGTCGCCGATAGCGACGAGCAAAACGAGATGACGCGGCGACATGGGCGCGATTTGTTTCACTAACGTATCGGCGGCGATGCCGGTGGCAATGTCGGAAAAGATGACGACGAGCGAACGTTTTTTATGTTTCGCACCGAGATAGGCAAACGCGCGCACATAATCGGATTCGACAGGTTCCGTATCCACCGCATACAGCGTTGCCAACATGCGATAAAATTGGCCGCGTCCCGCGCGCGGCGCGAGATATTGGTTCACCGCGTCGGCAAAGGTCAACATGCCAACGCGGTCGCCGCGCAGCGCGGCGACATACGACAACATCAAAACCGCGTTCACGGCGTAATCCAATTTCGCCAATCCTTGACCCGATGGATTATCCGGGTCGGCGACGGGCGGACGCATCAGACGACCCGTGTCGAGCAGCGACATGATGGTCTGACTCTTTTCGGTCTCGAATTCGCGCGTGACCGGTTTCGCGCGCCGCGCCGTCGCCTTCCAGTCAATCTTGCGAAATTCGTCATCCAGTTGATATTCGCGCAGGCGCTCAAACTCGGTGCCGCTGCCGAGCATCCGCATTTGGCGCAAACCGATTTCTTGCAACTGACCCTTGCGCGCCTGCAATTCGTATTTGCGAATGTCAAGCAGATTGGGATAAACCTTGACGGGCGCGCGGGTGGGGAAACGCGCTTGGCGTTGAATCAATCCCAGCACGCCCGTCCAACGCAGATTGATATCGCCAAAGACGTAATCGCCGCGGCGCGGCGGGCGCACATGATACGTCAAAGTGACCGGAACGCGCGGCGCGAGCGAAAAATTCTTGTCACGAGAATTCGGCGCGGGCGCGGCGAGCCATACACGGTCAGCGCGAAATTCGGGCGGATATTCGTCACGCGCGATGGCGCGCACCGCGCGCGCGCCGCGATTTTCGATGTGGACGGCGACGCGATTGTTGGCGCCGAGCGAAAGACGCGCGTCATGTTCACGCGCGAGATGAAATGCAGTCGAATCGGGCGTCAGCGCGCGGTCGGCAAATAACATGACGACGACGAGCCCCAAATACACGAGCGCGACATACACGAATAAAGATTCAAGCGTCCCGAGCGCGAGCAATAGCGCGGTGAGTAAAATCAGCCCGAGCGCGCGGCGAGTGAGTAATAACATCGGTCACTCATTTTATGCGGGACGACGCCAAGGGGCAAGCGCGCCAGAGGATAAAGCCAAAAAATAGTTTCGCGCCAAAGAGACAAAGCCGTTTTCAGCCAAACGCGTTTGGCTGAAAACGGCTTTGATTGTCCCGATGAACGCGCGCAATCGGCGCAAACTGAAAAGTAGCGCGCGGTTACGCCATGACCTTTTCCGCTTCGCGCGCTTTTTCCGCCGATTTCTTTAGTTTCCCGCGTTCTTCATTATTCAAAATCTTTTTGCGAATCCGCAGATTCAGCGGCGTCACTTCCAAGAGCTCGTCTTCGGAAATGTATTCGATGCAATCATCGAGCGACATGACTTGGGGCGGCGTAAGTTGCACCGCCACGTCCGCGTTGGACGAGCGCATATTGGTCAGGTGTTTTTTCTTGGCGACATTGACGACCACATCTTCTTCGCGCGGATTTTCGCCGACGACCATGCCCATATACACTTCGGCGCCGGGCGCGATAAAGAGAATGCCGCGTCCTTCCGCGTTGCTCAAGCCAAAGGTTGTCGCCACGCCGCCTTCGTGCGCGACGAGCGAACCGTGCGAACGCGTGGCGATTTCACCCGCCATCGGAAAATAGCCCGCGAACAGCGCGTGCATAATGCCCGTGCCGCGCGTCGCCGTGAGGAACTTGCTGCGGAAACCGAGCAAGCCGCGCGTTGGCACGCGATAACGCAAATGCGCGCTGCCGTCGTCGCTGTGCTGCATCTCGGTCATTTGACCGCGCCGCATGCCGAGCATCTCTACCACCGCGCCGGTTGAATCTTGCGCGACTTCGATGAACACATCTTCGTACGGTTCCAATTTTTCGCCGCGCGTTCCCGCGTGAAAAATCACTTCGGGCTTGGCGACCTGAAACTCGTATCCTTCGCGGCGCATCGTTTCAATCAAAATCGCCAGATGCAATTCGCCGCGCCCGCTCACAATAAAAGTATCCGCGCTGTCGGTCTCGTCCACCGTCAACGAGACATTGTGTTCCAGTTCTTTGAACAAGCGCTCGCGCAATTTACGCGAAGTGGAAAACTGTCCTTCGCGCCCGCCGAAGGGCGATGTGTTAACGCCAAAAGTCATTCGCACCGTCGGCGCTTCGACGCGAATCGGCGGCAGCGCTTTGGGCGTCAGCGCGTCCGCAATCGTTTCGCCGATATACACTTCGGGAATGCCGGTGATGGCGACGATTTCGCCCGCCGCGGCTTGGTCCGCCGGAATGCGTTCCAACCCTTGATGCACAAACAGCTCGGCGATTTTATTTTTTTCCATCACGCCGTGAACGTCAATCCGCATTACCTCTTGCGCCTTGCGAATTTGTCCCGCAAACACGCGTCCAATCGCGATGCGCCCCTTGTAATCGTCGTACGCCAGCGAGGTGACGAGCATTTGCAGCGGTTCGTCGGGCGCGATATTGGGCGCGGGAATATATTCCAGAATCGTATCGAAAAGCGGCTGCAAATCGGAGGGGACCACATTGCCTTGTTTGTCTTTGAACGCATGTTGCGCGAGATGCGGATCGAGCGTCGCGCGGCCCGTCAACGCGTCAGTGTACACAATCGGAAATTCGGCTTGGGCGTCCGTCGCGCCGAGGTCCACAAATAAATCAAACGTCGCGTTCGCCACATGATTCAAGCGCGCGTTTGGGCGATCCACTTTGTTAATAACCGCAATCGCCTTGTGTCCGAGCTCTAGCGCTTTGCGTAACACAAAGCGCGTCTGCGGCATCGGTCCGTCCACCGCGTCCACGAGCAGTAAAACGCCGTCCGCCATATTCAAGACGCGTTCCACTTCACCGCCAAAATCGGCGTGACCCGGCGTGTCAATAATATTGATTTTGACGCCGCGATACGTAATCGCGGTATTTTTGGCGAGAATGGTGATGCCGCGTTCGCGCTCCAAATCGCCGGAATCCATGACGCGTTCCTGCACCATTTGATTGTCGCGAAAAACATGCGACTGTTTGAGCATCGCGTCCACAAGCGTCGTCTTGCCATGGTCTACATGCGCGATGATCGCGATATTACGAATGTCGTTACGAAAATACATTGGAGACTAGAGACCGGAGACTGGAGATTCGCTAATTGATTCAAAATCTCTAGTCGCGAGTCACTTAATTGGGACAAAAAAAACCTCGGCGGCTGCCGAGGCGTCATTCCTCAAGAGTGCATCGTATATTATACATCTAACGCGACGCGTTACAAAATTAAACCAGCGCAGTATGCGAATGCTCAACCCCTTCGACGGCGGTCATGATGCGCGCCGCAACCTGTTCGCGTTCGCCCGACGCGTCTACATGATGCACAATGTCGCGCCCGCGATAATAGTTAATCAACGGTTCGGTTTCGGCTTCATAGACCGCGAGTCGTTTCACAATCACATTTGGCAAATCATCAGGGCGCTGCACCAGCAGACCGCCGCGTTCGAGACAACGCGCAATCGCGGCTTCATCGTTAATGTGAATAATTTCGTCAGGGCCATTGCCGTAACAGATGCGGCGCCCGCCGAGCCGATGCACCGCTTCGGAAACGCTCAACCGCAAATCAATCACCGCGCTCAAAGGACGCGCCAATTCGTTCAAAATCTTATCCAATGCCTGCGCTTGCGGAATCGTGCGCGGAAAACCGTCGAGCAGAAAACCCTTGCCACGCGGAATATCCTTGAGCCAAGCGGAGAGAATTTCAATCATCAGCGCGTCGTCCACCAACTCGCCGCGCGCCAACACATCGCGCACGCGCAAACCAATCGGCGTGCCGGAGGCGATTTGTTCGCGCAGCAATTTGCCGGTCGAAATCGCGGCAACGTTCCAATGCGCCATCAGGTATTCGGCTTGGGTGCTTTTGCCCGCGCCGGGCGGACCAAATAATAACACGTGATAAATCGAATGTTCCATATTAGCTCCAAGCAAAACTATTCCGACGGCGGCGGCGTAGGCGTAGGGCCGTTACTCTTGGCAGGCGTCGGCGGTTTCACGTTGAAATACTTTTCAATCACTTGGCGAAAAATCGGCGCGGCGACTTTGGAACCTTCGCCGCCATTCTCGACCATGACGCAGCACGCGATTTGCGGGTCTTCAAATGGCGCAAAGCCGGCGAACCACGCGTGCGGGTCGTGATTGCCCGCGACTTGGGACGTGCCGGTTTTGCCGGCTGTGCTGACGGGCAATTTGTCAAACACAAACGCGGCGGTGCCATCTTTGGACATGGTGACGCCGCGCATCGCGTCGCGCACGATTCGCAAATTTTCCGCGCTCACCGGCAGTTCGCCGCGTTTTTGCGGCGCAACGTCCTGCTCGGTTTCGTTCACAAAATCTTGAATTTTGGCGATGAGATTCGGACGCCATAACATTCCGCCATTGGCGACCGCCGCGACAAAATTCACCACTTGGAGCGGCGTCGTTTGAAAGGTATCTTGGCCGATTGCCATATCGGTGCTGTCAGTCGGCTGCCATGCTTGCGTCTTGGGGTCGGGAACATTGCCCGCGACTTCTTGAATGCCGATACCTGTTTCCGAACCGAGTCCGAACGCGCGGCAAAAATCGGTCAGCAGCTGCGGCTCTTTGTCGTGCAGGATTAAACCCGTTTCATAAAACGCGATGTCGCACGATTGCGTGAGCGCGTTTTGCAGCGAAATGACGCCGTGCGTTTTGCCATAGCTGTTAATCCAACACGCTTTAGGATAACCCAACCCTTTCCAAACGCCGGTGCAGCGAAACGGAGTATGCGGCGACATGCCGCCGCGTTCGAGCGCGGTGGCGGTGGTGATAATTTTTTGCACCGAGCCATGCGGATATGCGCCCTGTGTCGCGCGGTTAAGCATGATTTTATTGGGCGAAGTCAAATAGTTGGCGCGCTCCTGATTGCGCTCGCGATCCACAAACGCGTTCGAATCGAAACCGGGATTGCTGTACATTGCCAAAATGTTGCCATTCTTGATGTCCATCACGGTGATGCTGCCGCGTTTGTCCGCCAAAAGCGCGGCAATCTTTTTTTGCAGTTCGCCGTCAATCGTCGCATAAACGCTTTGACTCTGTTCCGCCGCGCGTTCCGCAATCGTCTCTACCGCCGCGCCGTCGGCATTGAGCGCGACCAATTTACCGCCGCGTCCGCCCGATAGATACGGTTCCGCCAAATGCTCCAAGCCCGCGCGCCCAAAGTATTCGCCTTCGCGATATCCTTTGCCATACAGTTCGCCCAATTCGTCTGCGCTAATTTGACCGACATAGCCGGCGATGTGTCCCGCCGCGCCCGCGAGCGGATATTGGCGCGCGTCCTGTTCTTCCAAGACAATGCCGGGCAGCGCCAAAACTTCGGCGTTTGCCTGCGCGACATCGGGCGAAATCGTTTGAATCGGAATTTTCCACTCGGGATTTTGTCCGCCGTATCGTTTTTTGATATCGCTCTGCGATAAACCGAGAATGGGTTCGAGCTCCGCCAGGACTTGGGCTTCGACGCCGTTGCGCCGCATTTCGGCGGGCCACAAATTCACAATCAGCGCCTTGACGCCGATGGCGATAGGCGCGCCGCCGCGGTCATAAATATTGCCGCGCGTGGATTTGGTCACATACAATTTTATGCGGTTGCCGTTTTCGAGCTGCGTGAGAATAAGGCGCGGCGACCAGAGAATGCCCCATTTGCCCTGTTCGCGCAACAGCGAAAAGGTATTCGCTTGTTCAAGCGATCCGAGCAGCGCCGTTTCAAAATGCGTCCGAAATTGCGCGTTCGCCGTGCTGCCCTCTTCGGCGATAGCGGTGAGCGTCGCGTTGACGCGCGTAATCGTGGCTTCTTGCAAAACGTCCTGATAGCGCTGCGCGAATTCTTCTTGGGAAATTTTCGCTTGCGACGCGGGCGCGAGCGCGGCATACATCACCGCATAGTTGCCTTTGTTCCAGGCATCCAGAAAAAGGCGCGCGGTCACATCAGCGGCTGGCGGCGCGGGCGTCGCGGTGCGCGCGACGGTTGGCTTGATGATTGTCGGCGCGGCCGTCGGCTCGGCGGCATCGCACGCTTGCAAAGCGACGGCGCCGCCGCCCAACGCGAGGAATTTCAAAAACGCGCGCCGCGATATAAAGTGTCGAGTTGAATCAAACATCCGGCAAGAAATACACAAGCGAGGCAAAGCGGTGATCAAACGCATTATAACAAAGAGGCGCGCGGCGGGCAAAAAAAACGGACGACACGAATCGTCCGTTTTTTGGGGCAGCGTAAAAATTATTTTACCGATGACTCACGACTGGCGTGCCAAGCGGCGCCCATTCGTAAAACCATTTCGCTTCGGCGGTGGGCAGATTGACGCAGCCGTGACTCATGGGATGCCCAAAGTTATTGTGCCAATATGTGCCGTGAATGGCATAACCCTGAAAAAAGAACATCGAGTACGGCACATTCGGCAAATCGTAATAATCGTAACCGGGCGTGCCGCCCGTCATACGCACCGCCGGATATTTGCGCAGAATCTTGTACGTGCCGAGAACGGTCGGCGTGCGCGGTAAACCGGTTGAGACGAGAATGGTCTTTAGCGGCGTGCTACCTTCATACGCCGTAATCGTTTGATTCGTCACGTTCACGTCAATCCATTTGCCAGTGGTGGGCGCGTTCACGGCGGATGGCGCGCTGGGTGCGGCGTTATTCGGCTTGGGCGCGGCGGGCGGCGCGGACGCTTGAACGCCATTCACATTTGTCGCGCCGGGAATCAGCAAACGCTGGCCGTACCATACAAAATTCCAATTCGTGAGCTTGTTAGCTTGCGCCAGCGCCGACAATGAGACGCCATAGCGTTGGGCAATCGCGGCGAGGGTGTCGCCGGGGCGCACAGTGTAATAGACGCTGCTCGCGGCAACCTGCGGCTGCGCGGGCGCGGCTTGCGGCTGCGCGGGCGCGGCTTGCGGCTGCGCGGGCGCGACTTGCGGCTGCGCGGGCATTCCGTAGGTCGGATTACCCAACGGAATCAAAAGACGCTGTCCCGAATAGACAAAATTCGGATTCGGTAAATTGTTGGCGCGCATCAACGCTTCGACGGTTGTGCCGTTGCGCGCGGCGATGGAATATAACGTATCGCCGGGATTGACCACAACCCACTGTGGGCCCGCGGCGTCGGCGGTAGCAGCGCTAAAAGCGGCGACGCCGAGAAATAAAGTAAAAAGAATAAACGCGTAAAACGCTCGTTTCATAATTTGGACTCCGGACTCGAAAATCAATACGCGCATCTTACCACACCGCGCGCGCGGTTTCAAGGGGAATAAAACGTGAAATGACTATCCGAAACGACGCGCGTTTCGCATTCTAGACCAGTTTCCGATTTGATTTAGGGGACAGACCCTTTGGGTTTTTGGAAACCCAAAGGGTCTTGGCATAGTTTTCCAAAACCAAATCTGAAGGTCTATAGACCAGTTTCCGATTTGATTTAGGGGACAGACCCTTTGGGTTTTTGGAAACCCGAAGGGTCTTTATGATTTTTCAAAATCAAACCTGAAGGTCTATAGACCAGTTTCCGATTTGATTTAGGGGACAGACCCTTTGGGTTTTTGGAAACCCAAAGGGTCTTTATGATTTTTCAAAATCAAACCCAAAAGTATATAGATCCCAAACGCTAGTCTTGCACTTTGTTAACAGTTTAAAGAAAATGACTCGAAATGCTTGCTTGTTGAATTGCTTTTCCGCTATATTAACGCTAGTACCATTAACCTATTGCAAATGGACGCGTCTATCAAGTTCAGGCATCCGCCCTATCGCTTGAGCGCGCTGTAATTTATTCCTGCGCGTGCCGGTTCACTGAACACGCTCATTTGATTGCAAATTTTATGGAGGAAACATGAAATTCTTTTTTGCCGCGCTGTTTGTTGGCTTGGGGCTGACCCTTGGGAGCGCCGCGCCCGCTCACGCCGCGATTAATCCCAACATGCTCGCTTGGTGGGTGCAATACCTGATTGACCAAAGTCAAACGGTCAACGGAAAGAGCCAGGCGATGTATCCGCGCGATAATCGCGGACTCGCGCTTTCGCCCGACGGCGCATTTTTGTACGCTGGTTACAACAGTGGTAGCGCCGGCCCGACTCTGCGAGGGGAAATCCGCAAAATTGATTTGAGCAAAGCCGATTATACCGATGCCACGGTCGCCATTCTGTCAGGTAATCGCGGCAAAGCGCTCGCTACCGACGATAAAGGGCGCGTCTATATGGCGGAAGGCAGCGACACGGATACACTCGACGGTTCTGGCATCCATATCTACAATGCTAATTTAACGACCAAATTATTCAGTCTTGGAGCAGGCGTACTCTATGGTTTGACCAAACCCGAAGGCGTTGCGGTGACGCGCGAAAGCGGCGCGCTCGTAGTGTATGCGACAGACCGCACAACCGATTCGCTCTATCGCTTTGTGTTGACCGAAGGCGTGGGGGATGCAATCTCAGGTGCAACTTTGTCCGGTTTGGATGGAAACGATGGGGTGATGGCGATTAGCGGAGCGAGTGACATGCGCGGCGTTGAAGTGGACCCATCCGGCAAAATTTGGATGGCGGATATAGGCGCTGATCTGGTTTTTCGCGTCAACAGCGATGGCACCGGTTTAGTCTCCACAAGTGTCACGGATGCGTTCGACCTCGCCTTTGACGATAGTCAAGCTTTTGTGACACAGTACGCGCAGCGCACTATTACAACGCTCAAGCAAAATGATTTGTCATCGGTGGCGACCATTGCGCCGCTGTGGAACGCTTTGAGATTGGATCCGACGGGCGATTCGGATGGCGCTCTGTCCGGTATTGTTATCAAGAGCGGCAGCCAAATCTTTGTGACGAACGAGAACGGTCAAACCGAAAATGAAAAATCTACCTATGGACGCTGCGATGCAAACTCGGACAATCCCGGTGGGCCCTGCGCGATTACCGATCAGTATTATGACGACAACGAACCGATTCTGCGCGCCCAAGTTCCAACGGCGCTCACGCTCGCCTCTTTTGAGGCGCGCGCAAAAAAGCAAATAGTTGCGCTGCATTGGGATACGGCATCCGAAATAAATTTGATTGGTTTTCGCGTCTGGCGCGCGCAAGGCAAACGCGCGCGGCGCAACTTGACGCCTGAAATAATTCCTGCCAAAAACATTGGGCAAATCAACGGCGCGGCGTATGTATGGCGCGACCGCCAAGCCAAGCGCGGGAAAACGTACACGTACCAAATCGAATTGCTTTACGCGGGCGGCGCTAGCGAATGGAGCGAACCGCAGCGCGTCACGTTCAAGTGATACGCGCACGCTTTTCGTATATCGTCCGCGCAGAAAAAAAGTTCGCGCAGCGTCAACGCTGCGCGAACTTTTTTTTAGTGCCTTACCGAAAAGTCTTGACGCAAAAAACAAAGAATTTTGGATACGGCTGAACGCGGATTTTTTTATCCGCGTAAATCGGTGTGAATCTGCGTCCGAAAACGACTTTTGGTTTCGACTTGTCCGAGTTAGGCGGAAACAAAAAAATATAGAGTATAATGCGCGTATTCTTGCAAGAGGAAACGCGATGTCAATGCAGAGCGATGAATTAAATCACATTGCCGAACAAGTGCGCGCCTGTACGCGCTGCGTATTGTACAAACAAGCAATCAACGCGGTGCCCGGCGAGGGGCCCGCGAACGCCGAAATCATGATGATTGGCGAAGGCCCCGGCGCCAAAGAAGACCAGCTGGGTCGTCCGTTCGTCGGACCGGCGGGCAGGGTGCTTGACGAAATGCTCGCCAGCATTAATCTCAAACGCGCCGATATTTTCATCACCAATGTCGTCAAACATCGTCCGCCCAACAATCGCGACCCGCTGCCCGAAGAAATGGAAGCGTGCCGCGTTTGGCTCGACCAACAAATCGCGTTGATTCAACCCAAAGTTATTATCACCATCAGCCGCTTTGCGATGGCGCGCTGGTTTCCGAATGAAAAAATTTCGGCGATTCACGGTCGCGCGCGACGCTTTGACAATTTGCTCGTCGTGCCAATGTTTCATCCGGCGGCGGTCTTGCACAATGTGAATTTGCGTCCGCTGCTCGAAGCGGATTTCAAAAAATTGCCGCAATATCTTTATGATAATCCGCGCACACCGCCGCCCGCGCCGCCGCAACAAGATGAACCGCCACAGCAACTGAAAATGTTTTGATTATGTCCAAAACTCTCCGTATCATACCACTCGGCGGCGTCGGCGAGATTGGCAAAAATATGACCGCGCTTGAATATCATGATGACGCCGATGTCAACGACGCGATTGTCGTCATTGACGCGGGCATGATGTTTCCCGAAGCGCACATGCTCGGCGTAGACCTCGTTATTCCCGACATTTCATATCTGCTCGAAAATCGCGACAAGGTGTTGGGCATTCTCATCACGCACGGCCACGAAGACCACATCGGCGCGCTGCCCTACATTTTGCCGCGCCTCAATGCGCCATTGTACGCGACGCGCCTCACCGCCGGTTTGATTGAGGTCAAACTCAGATTCAATAAAGTGCGCGACGCGACGATTCAAATCATTTCCGACCGCGCCACTTTTCAACTTGGGCCGTTCACCATCGAGACCTTTCACGTCAGTCATTCCATTCCCGATGGCGTGGGCGTGGCGGTGACGACGCCTGTCGGAACGATTGTGCATACCGGCGATTTCAAATTCGACCCGAATCCGGTGGACGGCGTCATGACCGATTTTGGCAAACTTGCGGAATTGGGCGCGCGCGGTGTATTGGCATTGCTCAGCGACAGCACAAACGCCGATTCGCCGGGGCATACGCCGAGCGAACAAGTGATTGCGGATACCTTTGCGCGCGTCTTTGCGCTGGCGGAAGGACGGCTCATCATTGCCACCTTTGCGTCCAACATTTCGCGCATTCAACAGGCGATTGACGCGGCGACGCGCTTTAATCGCAAACTGTGCGTCATCGGACGTTCGATGCAAGACAATGTGCGGATGGCGGTCGAACTCGGCTATCTCAATGCCGACCCGCAGCAATTTATTCGCGCCGACCAGGTGAATGACTATACGTCCAATCAGGTGGCGATTATTTGCACGGGCGGACAGGGCGAGCCGACGAGCGCGTTGGCGAAAATGGCGAATCGCGAACACAAGCAAGTGACGCTGCGGCCCGGCGATACGATTATTCTCTCCGCCAGCGCCATTCCCGGCAACGAAGAGATGATTAACAAGACGCTCAACAATTTATTCCGCGAGGGCGCGACGGTGTATTATGACCGTTTTCTCGATGTGCATGTTTCGGGCCACGCGAGTCAAGAAGAAGAAAAGTGGATGATTAATCTGGTGCGTCCGAAATTTTTCATTCCGGTGCATGGCGAGTACCGGCATCTGGTGATGCACGCGCATCTCGCGGAAGAGCTCGGCTATCGCCGCGAAAATATTTTCATTGTGGAAAATGGCGACGTGATTGAATTTGACCAAAATGCGCGCGGGCGCGTGCTGCGGCAGAGCGTGAGCGCGGCGGACGTGCTGGTGGATGGCATTGGCGTCGGCGAAATCGGCAGCGTCGTTTTGCGCGATCGGCACCAACTCGCGCAAGATGGTTTCTTTATCGCGGCGCTAGGCATCAACAGTCAGACGGGTGAAATTGTCTTTGGCCCCGAAATCGAAACGCGCGGTTTCGTGTACACGCCCGAAGCTGAAAGTATGCTCGAAGGCGCGAAACAGGTGATCCGCGAAACCGTCGCGGCGAACGCGCGCGATATAGATTGGAGCGCGACATTAAAGCAAGTCTTGAGCGCGTACCTGTACAAATTGACGCGGCGGCGTCCAATGGTGATTCCGGTGGTAACGGAATTGTAGCGCGGCGCGCTGAACGTTTGACCTAATGGATTGCGACAAAAAAAATTTCGGGCGAATGCTTCGCCCGAAATTTTTTTATCAGATTTATTCCGCGTCCCCTTCTTCCTCTTCCTCTTCATCCATCTCATCCTCGTCGAGTTCAAGCGAACTATCTTCGTCGAGGTCGAGGTCTTCATCTTCCTCGACTTGGATTTCTTCTTCTTCTTCCGCCCCTTCGGCTTCGGCAATCACATCTTCCGCTTCCAGTTCGCCGTTGGACGATTCAATTTCGGCCTCCACTTCGCCGATCAATTCTTCGTCGAGCGCTTCCACTTCAGCCAGTTCTTCATCTTCCAGCCGAATATCTTCGTCCAATTTGTGGCCGAGCCGTCCCATCGTGCCGATTTTCATTTCGGCGATGTCGGCGCGTTTGCGTTCGCGGAAACCGGTGCCGGCGGGAATGAGTTTGCCGATGATGACGTTTTCCTTTAGCCCATACAAATCATCGCGCTTGCCTTCGATGGCGGCTTGCGATAGAACGCTGATGGTGTGTTGGAATGACGACGCGCTCAAGAATGAATCGGTCGAAAGCGACGCTTTGGTGACGCCCAATAAAATGGGTTGGGCTGTGGCAGGAATGCCGCTCGCTTCGGTGATTTTTTCATTCACATCCTCGAACGCGAGTCGGTCCACCAACTGTCCGGGCAAGAAATCAGTGTCGCCGGTGGATTTGACGCGCACGCGGCGGAACATTTGGCGCAAAATCATCTCGATATGTTTGTCATTGATGTTGACGCCTTGCGAGCGGTACACCCGCTGAATTTCTTCCAAGAGATAAATTTGCGCGGCATCGCGTCCGAGAATACGCAAAATGTCGTGCGGATTCTGCGGACCCTCGGTGAGCGGATCGCCGGCATTGACCGTCTTGCCATCCTCGATACCGCTCTTTAACCGCGCGGCAGCCGCGATTTCGTAACGATGTTCGTCGCGCAGCTCGCGCCGAATCGTCAAGGTGCGGCCGTCGCGCAGCACTTCGCCGCCGTTTAACGCGACCACTTCGTTACCCTCTTTATCTTGAAACAAGACAGCGCCCGTCGGCGCAAATTCGCCTTCTTTGACCAACGCTTTGGTGTACGCCGGCATTTCATATTCGTCGTTTTCGATTTTCGTCGCGACCACTTCGAGGACGCGCTGACCGTCCTGAATTTCCACATGCACCTGACCGTCAATGTCCGAGATGATGGCTTGGCCCTTGGGATCGCGCGATTCAAAAAGTTCTTCGATGCGCGGGAGACCCGTCGTAATATCTTCGGCGCCCGCCACGCCGCCGGTATGAAAAGTGCGGAGCGTGAGCTGCGTGCCGGGTTCGCCGATGGACTGCGCCGCGATAACTCCCACCGCTTCGCCGATGCGAATCAAACCGCCGCGCGCCAAATCGCGCCCATAACACTTTGCGCAGAGACCATGCCGCGCGCCGCAGGTCAAAGGACTGCGCATAAAGACGCGATCCACGCCCGCCGCTTTCATCTGATTAAACATCTGCTCGGTGACGAGTTCCAACGCGTTAACGATGATTTCGCCGGTTTTCGGATTCGCGATCGGGCTCGCGGTGACGCGTCCGACAACGCGCTCTTCAAACGATTCGCCGGTGCGTTCTTTGGAATCTCCGCTAATCCAAATGCCGGAAAAAGTGCCGCAGTCGTCTTCGTTGATAATGACATCTTGCGCCACATCCACGAGCCGCCGCGTGAGATAACCCGCGTCGGCGGTGCGCAGCGCGGTATCCGCCAAACCTTTGCGCGCGCCGTGCGTGGAGATAAAATATTCCAACGCGGTCAAACCTTCGCGAAAGTTTGAAGTAATGGGCAACGGAATGATGCGTCCCGCGGGGTCCGCCATCAAACCGCGCATTCCCGCCAACTGACGCAGCGGCGTAAAACCGCCTTTGGTCGCGCCCGAATTCGCCATCACGCGCACTGGCGAATCTTGCGCGAACGATTTCGCCACCGCATCGGTGATTTCTTCCGTCGCTTCGGTCCACAATTCGACCGTCTTGACGTACTGTTCATCTTCGGTAATCAAACCGCGCCGATATTGTTTTTCCACTTCGGCGACTTTGGCTTCGACCCCCCTGATGATATCCTGTTTATTTTCAGGCACGGTAATATCGTCAATGGCAATCGTGAGCCCGGAACGCGTCGCGTATTTGAAACCGATTTCTTTGATTTTATCCACCACTTCGGCGGTGCGCTCGGGGCCGGCGACTTGGTACGAACGCGCGACCAATTCTTTGAGTTTCTTTTTGTCCTGCACATCGTTCACAAAACGCATTTCTTCGGGAACGATTTCATTAAACAACACGCGTCCGACCGTGGTTTCAATCATTTCTTTGCTCGGCGCGCCGCGTCCCGTTTTGCTCTTGGTGAATTGCAATTTAATCTTGGCGTGCAATTCGACAATGCCGAGATCGTACGCCAACGCGACTTCTTCGGTCGAGGCAAAAAACTTTCCTTCGCCGCGTTCGCCGGCGCGATCCATCGTCAAATAGAAACAACCTAGCACCATATCTTTGGTCGGTTCGACAATCGGCTCGCCCGACGCGGGCTTGAGCAAATTCGCCGCGCTGAGCATGAGCGTGCGCGCTTCGTGTTTCGCGCTTTCAGACAATGGCACATGCACCGCCATTTGGTCGCCGTCAAAGTCCGCGTTGAACGCGGCGCAGACGAGCGGATGGATTTGAATCGCGCTGCCTTCGACGAGAATTACCTCGAACGCTTGAATGCCGAGCCGATGCAAAGTCGGCGCGCGGTTCAATAACACGGGATGGTCTTTGATGATGGTCTCCAACACATCCCACACTTCGGGCGACATGCGGTCTACAAGGCGTTTCGCCGATTTGATATTGTGCGCGAAATTATTTTCGACCAACTTGCGCATCACAAACGGTTTGAACAATTCGAGCGCCATTTGTTTCGGCAACCCGCATTGATTGAGTTTCAACTGCGGCCCAACGACAATCACGGAACGCCCTGAATAGTCCACGCGCTTGCCGAGCAAGTTGCGGCGAAAACGGCCCTGCTTGCCTTTGAGCAAATCCGAAAGCGATTTAAGTTTGCGTTGCCCGCGTTGGCTGACGGCTTTGCCGCGCTGCGAATTATCAATCAATGAATCTACCGCTTCTTGCAGCATGCGCTTTTCATTATTGACAATGACTTCGGGCGCGCCCAATTCCAACAACCGCTTCAAGCGATTGTTGCGATTGATGACGCGACGATAGAGGTCGTTCAAATCGCTCGTAGCGAACCGTCCGCCGTCGAGCTGCACCATTGGACGCAAGTCGGGCGGAATGACGGGCAAGGTGATGAGAATCATCCACTCGGGACGATTCTGCGATTTACGCAGCGATTCGACGACGCGCAGCTGCTTGATGGCTTTTTTGCGCTGCTGTTTGCTGCGCGTGCCGCGAATTTCGCGGCGCAAAGATTTCGCCATCTCGTCCATGTTCATGCGCTTGACGATTTCAAGCACCGCCTCCGCGCCCATCGTCGCTTTGAACACATGCCCCCATTTGTCGTACAACTCGCGATATTGCGATTCGGTCAAAAATTCTTTGACCGCGATTCCGCTCAGTTCATCGAATTTCGGTTCGTATTCGCTCCGCAGCGCGTTGGATTTATCTTCGATTTGTCCATTCAGACTGTGCGCATCGCGTTCGAATTCGGCGCGCAGCGTTTCAAGATGTCCTTGCAAATCTTCGCGCTTGGTGGATTGTTTATCCTGAATATCGCGCTCGATTTCGGCAATGTGCGCCTGCATCACCTCGGCGAGTTTCTTGCGATGTTTGGGCGCGATTTCTTCGCCCTCTTCGACAATCGTTTCGCCGGTCGGCTCGAACACAATCGCCTTGCGGACTTCTTTGCCGCGGTCTTCGAGTTTACGCTCCAGCTGTTTGCCGAGCGAAACCACTTCGTCCGTTTTTTCTTGCAGCTGTTCATCGAGTTTGGCGATGGCGGTTTCGGTCTTTTTCTCGAGTTTTTCTTTGCTCTCTTCAAAATCGTATTCGCGTTTTTCGAGCTTGTCCGCGAGCGACTTGGTGTCTTTGCCGATTTTGTGGTCCAGTTCCTCTTCAAGTTTACGCAGCGCTTTATTGCGCGCGCCTTCGTCCACATGCGTCACAATATATTGCGCGAAATAAAGCACGCGGTCGAGATTGCGGCGCGAGACATCGAGCAGCAGACCAAGATAGGACGGCACGCGGCGCGTGTACCAAATATGCGCGACCGGCGCGGCGAGTTCGATGTGACCCATGCGTTCGCGACGCACGCGCGACGGCGCGACTTGGACGCCGCACTTTTCGCAGACCATGCCCTTGTAACGAACTTTTTTATATTTGCCGCAATAGCATTCCCAATCGCGCGTGGGCCCAAAAATGCGCTCGTCAAACAAGCCATCGCGTTCGGGGCGCAAGCGGCGATAATTGATGGTTTCAGGTTTCAAGACTTCGCCATGCGACCATGCCTTGATTTGAGCCGGCGAAGCGAGCGAGATACGGACAGCGGAAAAATCTTTGATTTCCATCTTTTCCCCTTTACATTCTCTGAAATGTCAGCGTTTTCATTCGAGATGACCATTAGAGCGAATTCCACGTTGACTTGCGGACAGATCCTTCGCGGTGTTGCGCGAATGTTGTTCGCGAGAAACTCGAAAGATCTCTCGCTCGCAAACGAATCAGGAATTCGCTCCAATAAAACGTTCCAAGATTTACAAAGCGCAAAATTTATAAAACTACCGATACTTGTTGAGCGCTTCCACGTTTTTATGACCCAGCCATTTCGCCACTTGTTCGGGCGAATTTTCATCCAACATTTTTTTCGCGCAAGTATGTCGCAAGCTGTAGGCGTTTACCTCTTCCAACTGCGCGGCTTTGGCGTACGCTTCGACCAGCCGTTGAATCGAACGCGTCGAGAGCGGTCTGCCTTGTTGACTCACAAAGACCGTCTGCACTTGCGGCACATTGGGTCGCACCTGAAGATATTCACGCAGCGCGCGCGCCAGTGTTTCATTGAGCGGCGCTTGGCGAAAATGATGCTCCGCCACGCCTTGAATGACAAGCCGCAAACCGTTTGCGGTCGGCACAATATCTTGTAAATTCAACTGCGCCACTTCGTTCACGCGCAAACCCGCTTGGAGCATTAATTCAATAATGGCGTAATCGCGCCGCATCAGACGGCGGCTGGCGCCAGCGCGCACTGCCACAATCAACTGCGCGACTTCGTACGTATCCAAAACACGCGGCGGCGCCTCTTGATGTACACGCGGCGCCAAGCGCAATGTCTGCGCGGGATTTTCCGGCGCAAGCCCCTGCGTATAGAGAAAACGCCCCAACACGCGCAGCGTATGCAAACGCCGATTAATCGTCGCGGTAGATTGATCGGTCTCGAGAATCAAATAGCTGCGAAAAGTCTCGAAATCGCGCGTCTGCGGCACAGCGGCTGCGCCGTCGGCGCGTTGGAGCTCAAGCCAACGCATAAAACCCCGCGCGTCCGCGCTATAATCGCGAATCGTCGTGGGGGCAAGTTCGGCGCGTTCGAGATACGTTTGAAATTGAGCAAGTAGCGTCGCGTCGACAAAAGTTGTGGCAGTTTGGACGGATGGCACAACTGGACTAGTTCTAGGCAGAAAAAGACGAGCCGCGTTGCCGATTCATGGCAAATGCGCCTCGCCTTTACTTATGCGCCAATATTATACGCCGTTTTTGCGACTTGTCAAACAATGAAAAGATAGAAAATAAAGCAAGATCTGGAAAACCGCGTCGTCACAAAAAAAAACCTTCGCCATGCGCGCCGGGGAAAGGAGGTAAAACCCGGAATGTCAACATGGCGAAGGAAACCCCAGAAGGAGGGCGCTCACCCATCCATCTATTCGTGCGAATCAAATCAAAATTCTTACCCGTCGTTTTGCAAATGAGCCCACATTTCTTCCAACGGGGGCCAATTTTCTTCCCGCTCCATCCGTTCGCAATTACATAACGCTTCAAATTCTTGCGCGCACGGAATGCACTCTTGCAAATGATGCAAAATGACAAGCAATTCCTCATCCGTAACTTGGGCGACGGCAAGCATTTCGGCAAGTTGCGCCGACGCCCGGGCGCACTCGTCGCATGACGCTTCCGTTTCGCGCGTCTGCGCGATTTTCAACAAGAATGTTTCAATCTTGATGCGGATAATCTGCATAACCAATACCTCTATCTCGGTATCACCAAAGGCGACAATCTTACATCGTGGCGCGACGGTCACGCCAGACGCGGCGCGGGCGCGCTGCCGAACAAATTCAAGATTTCGTCCACCTCAAAGCCGCGCTCTTCCAAGCGTTTTTTCAATTTCACGCGCGCGTCATGCACCATCTTGTACACCGCGTTACGATTCATTTTGAATTCGCGCGTAATCAAATCCACCGGCACATCGTCAAACACCACCGCCGTCAAAATCGCGCGCTGTCGCGCCGTCAATTCCGTTTCAATCACCTCGCGCACCTGATTCCAAATCTCTTGCTGCTGCGCGGCGCGATCGGGATCGGGCGAGTCCTTGTCTTGAAATTGAAAATCGGGCATTTCAGAATTTTCCAAAATTCGGTCGAGAGAAACATTTTTCCAGCGTTGACGGCGCGCCTCGACGAGCGACATGTTAATCGCAAAGCGATAAGCCCAGGTCGTAAATTTGCTTTCGCCGCGAAAATCGTCGAGATTCTTGAGGATGGTCAATAACGCGTCTTGCGCCAGGTCTTGGGCGATTTGTTCAATCTCGGGACGCGCGAGACTG
This sequence comes from Anaerolineae bacterium, assembly GCA_021463195.1. Lineage (GTDB taxonomy): Bacteria > Chloroflexota > Anaerolineae > UBA4142 > SHND01 > SHND01. Next base: position 22,221 of record JAJTXZ010000034.1, on the reverse strand, counting down.
CGCAGGTCGCCGGGGTTGACGCTAAAAAAATAGAGGACGGCGCGCAGCAAATATTGACGCAAGTCTTCAATCGCCGCGGCCTGTTCGGGCGTGCCGTCGGCGCGCAACTCGCTGAGCCATTCGGGGTTGGAACGTTGTTTGACGCGCGTGTATGTCATCGCGTCACCTCTCCTTTGGACAAATCCATCATTCAGACGCTCTACCGCGCGTGTGGCGCGCGTTCAACTATCGCGCGCCGCGCGTTTCGACCTGCTCTGGTCGAAACGCGATTATACCACACCGCGCCAGCGCGGCGTCGCGTAAAATTTCTAGCGCGTGGCGCGTTAGTTTTCGGGCGGAAATTCGCTCTCGGCGCCATCCGTCTCGCGCGCCAACGCGGTAACAGTCGCATCGCGCGCGGGAGAGATTGCGGTTGGCGCGCCAACGCTTTCCGCGACGCTCGTTTGATGTCGTTCGGCGACAGCGAGACGATGATAGGCGACGATGGCGTCCACAATTTGGCGCGTCTGATCGCGCGCCGCGCGATCGGCGGCGCGCACTTTTAAAATCGCGATGCGTTCCGAAATTTCATCCGCGACCAGATGCGGCTTTTCGACACTCCTAAAGATAAAGGGTTCGGCATTGCCCGCGACATGCACTTCGACATTGCCAAAATTCAATAGCGTGTTGATAAAGCGCGGGCGCGACGTTTTGATATCTTGGATTTTTGTCAGTTCGGCGCGATTTTCGCGGTATTGCAACCCAAACGGGAGACTCTCGATATCCACAATATCGGTCTCGCTCAATTTGTACAAATCATTGCGCCAATCGGCCCACTCCCACGCGATATATATCACGATGGGAAGCGCAATGGCGCCCAAAGCCGCATGCACGCCATTCGCCGTCAAAATCGGCGGAATGCCGCTCCAAGCCAGAAACACATCCAGCGCAATCAGAATCAACATCGCGACCAAGCCCCACAAAGTTTGTTGCAGCAGCACAAAATGATGCTTGCGCCAAGTGACCATATTGCCTTCGCGCATTTCGGTGCCATACAGCGATTTCCACAAACCACCCCAACCGCCCTGAGGCGGAGCTTTGACTTGGGCTTTGCGTTTGGGCTTCCAAAGATTGGCAAGACGCGCCCGCATGGACAATGGCAGAGGCGGCGCCGCTTTGGGTTTAACGGGCGGCGTCGGCTGTTCAAAAACATAATGCCGAATCTCGCCAGCGATGAGCGCGCGCATTCGTTCGCGGTCGGCGGCGCTTTTACGCTCTGCGAGGCGCGTCTGCTGAATCGCGATCGCGCGCTGCAGCGCTTTGACATTGCCCACCTGATTAAAGGAGACCCCCATACCGTCGCTGGCGGCGGAGGTGATGCGTAAATCCGAAATATTCAACAGCACCGAAATCGCGCCGCCGCGCGAAATATTTTGCGCTTGAATTTTTTCAATCGGAATTTCATTGCGCGAATCGGAAAAGAACAGAACTTTGTTGTAACGCAAGACGCGCTTGTTGGAGACAACGTAGGTATCGTTCCACCAATCGGCAGCGGCATAGAGCGTCCACAATAAACAAAACAAGAGCGTAATGCCGTATATGGGCAATATCCACGCCAAAGTTTTGGTTACGCCGAGCGAGTTGGACACCAAGAACGCAATCGTAAAAATGATCGCGCTGAGCAGCGCCCAACGAGTCATGAGAAACAAGCCCCACCAATGCCGCCGCGTCACCATTTCCACCACTTCGCCGGGCGCGAGCCAACTCAAGCCGCGCGTCAAGCGTTTGTATTCGCTTTGCAGCTCGGGCATGTGGTCTAGCACATTGGGAAATTTTTCGAGCAGCGCATCCCAGTCGGCGCGTTCCACCACCCACATTTCCGCTCGCCCCACCGCTTCAAAAGTGTATTCGGACGGTTCTTGCGTGGTGAACATTTTGACGCCGAAAAATTCGCCCGGGCCTTTGGACGAAATCGCTTTTTCCAAACCGGCTTTGTCGGTATAGCGCAGATTGACATGCCCCGAATCCACAATATAAAAATTGGTGGTCGCTTCGCCCTGCGTCAAGATTTTGTCGCCCGCGATAAAAGGGCGCAGGTCCATCATCTCCGCTAACGCCTCGAATTCTTCGGGCAAGAGTTGTTCCAAAAAGTAAACGCTTTTCAGGCGACTTGTGGCGTCCATGCTGTGTGACTCTATCTTGCGCGCTATAAACTCTCTTTGAGTTTCTGCGCCGCGCTTTTTGTCATGCCTTTAACCTGAAGCAATTCATCCACGCTCGCGTCGCGTATCGCGTCGAGCGAAGCGAATTTCTGCAGCAGCGCGCGGCGGCGGCGCGGGCCGATGCCGGGAATCGCGTCGAGCTGCGAGTGCAGCCCTTTGCGCGCGCGCAGCGAACGATGGTACGTGATACCGAAACGATGCGCTTCGTCGCGGATGCGTTGGAGCAAATGCAGCGCGGCGGAATTTTTCGACAATCGCAAGGAATCCGCGCCCTGAAGCGTGAACACCTCTTCTTCGCGTTTCGCCAGCGAGATCAATTTTACACCTTCAATACCCATTTCGCGGAACACTTTTTCCGCCGCGCCCAGTTGTCCTTTGCCGCCGTCAATAATCACCAAATCAGGCATTCGCGCCCATGATTCGTCGTTTTTGCGCTCAGCGGCGCGGAATCCTTTGGAGAGGGGAGCTCTTGATTTTTGATTTTTGATTTTTGATTTGGTATCAGAGATTGGAGATTGGAGATTGGAGATTGGAAACTGCGCTGTCGCCGTTGTTTCTGCCAATCCATCTTCGCTCGCCAATTCCGAATCTCTAGTCTCTAATTCCCAGTCTCCCTCCAGCTGTTCCGCCTTTTTCGCATCCTGATAGCGTTTGAATCTACGGCGCAACATTTCTTGCAAACTCGCAAAATCGTTCGGGCCCTCCACCGCCTTGATTTTGAATTTGCGATAGTCGCTTTTTTTCGCCGCGCCGTTTTCAAAGACCACCATCGCGCCGACGGAATTCGTGCCTTGAATATTGGAAATATCGTAACATTCCATTCGCAAGGGCGGATTTTCCATTTCCAAAGCTTGCTGCAATTCTTCGACCGCTTGCAAATGTTTCGTCTTGTCGGCGAGCCATTGCTGTTTAATCATCTCAAGCGTGATGCGCGCGTTCTCTTCCGCCAAGTTGAGCAATTCACGACCATCATTGCCGTTATGCGGCACGCGCAGCGTCGTCGTCACGCCTTTATTTTGTTTTAGCCACGACTCTATAATTTTCGCCTCGTCAATCATTTCGGGCAAAAGAATTTCGGGCGGAATAAACGCGGCTTGGTCATAAAACTGTTGGACGAATGACGACAACACATCATCCGTATTCGCGTGCGTCGTCCCTTCCAACACGAAATATTCGCGCCCCAACAATTTCCCTGCGCGAATGAAAAACACTTGAACGCACGCGTTGCCGTCATCTTGCGCGAATGCGATGACATCCTGGTCCACCATTCGCGCCGAAACGACCTTTTGATGTTCGGTGATGCGCGCGATGGCTTGCAATTGGTCGCGGCACACCGCCGCGCGTTCAAATTCCAAATTCTCCGCCGCCTTTTGCAATTTAGCGTGAATAATCTGCGTGACCTCTTCGCTGTGTCCTTGCAAAAATCGCGACAGCCGATCAATCATCGCGCGATATTCATCGCGATTCACCGCGCCGATGCACGGCGCGAGACACAAACCGATGTCGTAATACAAACAGGCGCGTTTATCTTTGCCTGTGATGTCGCGGTCGCAGGTGAGGTACGGAAAAATTTTTCGCAGTGTGTCGAGCGTTTCATGCACGGCCCAAACTGCGGTGAACGGACCAAAATAACGCGCCCCATCATCATCCATCCGCCGCGTCATAAACACTTTGGGAAAATCATCTTGCCAAGTGATTTTGATATACGGATATGTTTTTGCGTCTTTGAGTCGGATGTTGTACTTGGGGCGATATTTCTTGATGAGATTATTTTCAAGGACGAGGGCTTCGAGTTCCGTATCGGTGACAATGAATTCGATTTTCTCGACGTACGTCGTCAACGCGGCGACTTTGGCGTCAAATCCGCTGCCGTGAAAGTACGAACGGACGCGATTGCGCAAATTCACCGCTTTGCCGACATAAATAATCGTCCCGTCGTCATTCTTCATCAGATAGACGCCGGGCTTTGTCGGCAGCGTGTCGAGGGTTTGCTGGATGGAGGGTTTGATTGCGGACATCACTTGTTCTTGCTCATGCGCGCTTGATGCTCTTCAAGAATTTCGTTCCAAATTTCTATCACACCGGTTTCATTTGCCCAAAACGCAATGTATTCGAAATCAATCGTTTGATGATGTATGTCGAGCATTGCCAATATATCGCGTGGATGTTTTGGCATTTTTCCTTCTGAAAAATACTTTAGTTTGTAGACAATCACGTCCTCAATCGAGTACATGATTGCTTCTGCACCAGATTCAGTGTCATACGGAACGAGCTGAGTTCGTTCAAACAGAGACACTTGAAGTGGTGTTGGCTCAACCAGAAAGAAATCTGCCTTGTACCCGCTTTCCGCATCAATCACGTTAAAAGGCGTATGCCAAATCACCGCATCCAAGATGGCATCTATGTAGACGTAAAAGCCAAGCGTTGTGAATGCTTTGATGAATCGTTCTGATTCAGAGAGGGGCATCTCAATAGAAATGTCAATGTCATTCGTTGAACGATACGCGCCATACGCGCTGCTCGCCACCGAGCCGCCAATGGCGTAGCGAATGTTCAGTGTGTCAAGTGTCGCGATGATATGGCTTGCAAACTCGTGAAATGTTTTAGCCATACGTGTTTTGTACTTGCTGTTTCACCCGCGCGGCTAGTTCGCTTTCGCTGGCTTGAGGAAATTCTTGACGCGCAACATTGAGCGCAAGCTCCCGCAGAAAATCGCACAGATCAAACATGAGCCGCAATCGTTCGGCATTGGAAAGCCGCGCCAGCACGCGCATTTGCTGCACATCGATTTCACTCGACGCCATGCGAATAATTTCGCGTGTAGTCAGTGGCGGATGCAATAACGATGCCATGATACAAAAATTATATCACACCTTCCGAACGTCTGTTCGCTGCGCGGAAAGCGCGCGCGTAATCTTTTTAAGGTTGTTCCGTCGTCTGCTGTCCGTCGTCTGTTGTCCGCTGTCTGTCGTCTGTTGTCCGTCGTCTGCCCTCTCTCTCAATGCGGCTCGACCCTCACATGTTTATACAACACATTACCCATGCGATTCGACCTCCAATGCTTGACCCACGGTTTGATCAAGCGAACTTCCGTAACTTTATCGAAATAGACCAACGGACAAATCACCGCGTCCTCGGCAACCCAGAGGCGGTCCGCTTCCCGATACAGCGCCATGCGTTCGGTTCGATTGGGGGTTGAGGCGGCGGTCTCGACCAAATCAGCATAGCGTTGATTCTGCCAGCCCGCGCGACGGAGCGACCAATACTCCGGCATATTTCTTAAAAAGGTATCAGGGTCAGAGTAATCGGCAGCCCATCCATTCATACGAATTTGTGCGTAGAGTTCTGGGGCGCCTAAGTTGGCGATTTGAACAGAGACCTCAATCCCAAGATGCTCACGCCATTGACGCGCGATCTCGTTTAATGTGTCAAAATCTACATCGAAAAAAGCGCCTAGAATCAATGGGGGCAAACTCTGCCCATTGGGATAACCCGCTTCTGCCAGCAGCATTTGGGCAAGGTCGAGATCAAAGGTCAAACCGATTTCGGGCGAGTGTCCCGCTATCCCCGGCGGAACGATTCCGCCGCGCGCGGCGGGCAATGCGGCGCCGTGCCATACTTGGCTCACGCGCTCGCGATCGAGGGCATGAATTAGCGCGCAGCGCACGCGCACATCGTCGAGAGGTGGACGTGGAAGGAGCAGCAGAAACTCGCCACCCAGACCGGAGACAGGGGACTGTTCTTTTTGGCTCACAAATTCTGCAAAGTTCGGCAGTATATCGCGTTGAGGGACAACGCACATATCAATCCGATCTTGCGCATATTGTTGCAGTTGCTCCCCAGAATCCGCCGTATACCATGTTTCGATGCGATCAAGGTTGCCAGAGAACTCGCCAAAATATGTTGGATTCCGTTCGAGGACAATCTGTTTGGGTTCAAATGTCGCCAAGCGGAACGCGCCATTAGATACAACATGTTCCGGTTTCCACCATTCATCACCATATTTTTCGATCACCGCGCGCGGCAGCGGAAAAGTGACCGGTTGTGTGAGCAGGTAGGGGAAATAAGCAATGGGTTTTACCAGTCGCACCTCCAGAGTCAATGCGTCGAGCGCGCGCACTCCGACCGCGCTCGGATCACTATTGCGTCCCTCGCGAAAATCCCGCGCGCCCTCAATCTCGTCCAAAAGTTCCGCACTGCTGGAATGGGTAAAAGGCGCGAGATTGCGCTTCCAAGCCCATTCAAAATCTTCTGCCGTCACGCGCGTCCCGTTCGTCCAAGACACATCCTCGCGCAGATAGAATACATAACGCCTTCCGCCATCCAGAACCTCCCAGGAACGCGCGGCATGAGGCACGACGTTCAATTCCGCGTCCATTTCTGCCAAGCCCGCAAAGAGCGCAAGAATAACGTCCGTCTCCCAAGTAAACAACGGAAATGCTGGATCGAGCGTGGTGTATCGGCCTGCGCTAAAACGAAAAACGCGTAGCGAATTATCACCCTCCCTCTTTATACTCGGCGTGCGCTGTGCTTGCGGGAGCGCTTTTTGTTCAAGTGCGAACGCTTTTTCATTCGCCTCGTGCGCTTTATCAAATTCGAAATTCGCGTGATAAATCAGTCCCAACTTGAGCCACGTCTTTGCCTTGCGCTCCGCATCTCCGCTTTCGCGTAATAACTCTATCGCGCGTTCATAAAGCGCAATCGCCTCTTCATGCGCGTCGCTCAAGCGCGTCTTGTCGCCCGCGCGAATCAAATAATTAATCGCTTTTTCCTTTTCCCCCGCGCGGTCAAAATGATAGGCGAACAAGCCGAGAAATTCATTTTGACGTTCCGCAAAAATTTTTTCCAATGCGTTCGCCACGCGGCGGTGAAATTCTTGGCGGCGTTCGCGCACGAGCGATGCGTAAGCGGCTTCCTGCGTAAGCGAATGTTTGAACATGTATTCGAGTTCGGGCAGACGCGTTTTCTCATGCACCAAATCGGCGCGTTCCAATTGCGCGAGATGCCAATCCACTTCGCGCTCCGCATCCGAAATCGCTTCAAGCAATTTGAATAAAAAACTGCGCCCAATCACCGACGCGAGTTGCAGCGTCCGTTTCACATCCTCTTCCAAACGATCAATGCGCGCGAGGAGGAGAGCTTGGAGGGTGTCGGGGATGTGGAGACTAGAGACTAAAGACTGGGCATGCCAGCGATTATGTTCGTCGCGGGCGAGTGTGCCTTGGTCAATCACCGCGCGCAAAATTTCTTCCAAAAACAATGGGTTGCCTTCGGCGCGTGCGAGAATCATTTGCCGCAGCGCGTCGGGCAAATCCGCAAGGGCGAGCAAATTATCCACGAGCGCATTCGCCTCATTCGCCGCCAATGGTTCCAATTCAAGCTCGTGAAAACGCCGCCGATATTCGCGCGCGGCAAGGTCGCGGATGCGCCACGCGGGTTTGTCCGTTTCCGCGCGCATCAAGGCGATGAGCATCAACGGCGCGCGTTCGGTGACGCGCAAGAGTCGCTCCAGCGCGTCGAGTGACGACGGGTCTGCCCAATGCAAATCTTCCAACACCAAAACGGTCGGCTGCCGCTGCGCGAGTTTCAAGAAATATTCCGCAATCGAAAGCAACGCTTGACGCTTGAGCGTTTCGCCGTCGAGAATTTTTACGCGTTCCGCTTGTTCGCCCTCTAATTTCACGCCGAGCAAATGCGCGAGATACGGAAACACCTCATCCGATTTTTTTGCAAACAATTCTTGCACGCGCTTTTTTAGCGCAACGCGAATTTTGATTTCATGTTCGCCGTCCACAATGCCCAAATCATTTTGCAAGAGTTGCGTGATTGTCCAGAACGGAAGCGATTGCCCGTACGAAAGCGCGCGACCTTCGAGAAAGCGGGTAGAAACGGAACCCGGTTCCGTTTCTACCCGCGCCCGCGCTTCTTCCACCAACCGCGTTTTCCCAATCCCCGCCTCGCCCAACACGAAAACAATTTGGCCCTGTCCCGCGCGCAAATCGTTCAACGCGGCGTTCAATTCATTCAACTCGCGTTCGCGTCCGACAAGCGGCGAACTCAAACCCGCGATGCCGCGTCCGCCCGCAAAGCCCGCGCGTTCTTGAATCACCTCAAACACACGAAGCGATTCCGTTTTGCCCTTGACGGAGATTTCGCCCATGTCGCGCAAATCGAAAAATGCTTGCACGAGACGCGCTGTATTTTCGGAAATCAAAACGGCGCCCGGTTGCGCCGCGCTCTGCAAACGCGCGGCGAGATTCACCGCATCACCGACGGCGAGATACTCGGAATGTTCCGCGCTGCCCACCGCGCCGACGACAACATCGCCTGTATTGATGCCAACACGCATTTGAAAATTTTCCACATAGCCGCGCAACTCGTTCGCGTATTCTGACATCGCGCGTTGAATTTCCAAGCCAGCGCGCACTGCCCGCGCGGGGTCGTCTTCGTGCGAATGGGGCGCGCCAAAGAACGCGAGAACGCCATCGCCCAAAAGTTACGCGACGGTGCCTTCGTAACGCGTCACCGCCTCGCTCACGCGGCGATGCGCGCCATTGACGATTTCTTTCCATTCTTCGGCGTCGAGTTTTTCCGCGTGCGCGGTCGAACCGACAATATCGGTGAATAAAATGGTGACCGGACGTCGTTCGTCCGAGTTTTCTGCAGCGTCGTCCATGCGTGAAATTGTAGCATAGCGCGCGCGTGATGAAAAGAGGTTTGGGGGATACAAAAAAGACGCGCGTCCTTTGGGACGCGCGTCATGTTTTATGCGATTACTGGGGCCAATCCAGCGGTTGACTCGAAGCCGAATTCGTTGTCGAGACTGCCACCGCCTTTTTACGCTTGCGCGTCCAAATCATAAATCCCGCCAACAAGAGCGCGATAAACGAGAGCAGCAGCAAGATCGGCGCCAGCAGCGCCATGATTGTCATGCCAACCGACGCGACATCTTCCGCTGCGCTTACAACAGGATTGCCAACGCCGCCGGTCGCCACCGTCACAAGCGGACGCGCCGTCGCTTTCGTCGCATGCACTCCGAACGCGACGAACAAGCCCAGAATCAAGGCAACGACGGGGGGGATCGAAGTAATGACATGCGCTTCGGACGCAAACAAAATCGCGCCGGCAGCGGGGCGAATGAACGTTTGAATCGCGTCGTTCGCATGGTCCACGACCGGAATCTTGTCGGCAAAAAATTCGATGCCGAGCAAAATCGCCAGCGCGCCCAGGACCCATTCATTCGCCAACAAATCGAACGGCGCCGCAAGCGTAATCCAATCCGTAAAGCGCGCGGTCAAACCCACAAGCAGCAGCGGAATATAAGCATTTAAACCGCTTGCGGCGGACAGTCCAAACGCGGAAATAATAGCGGTGATTCCACCCATAATTACCTCTCATACCAAACGAATGAATCACAAACGTTTTGTGATACGTTCGTCGAAAAAACTATGCCGACGGCGCGGGGTCCATCGGAATCTGCATCATGCCCGGCGGCTCATCCATTGGCGGCGCAGGCGGGAACAGAGTCGGGTCGCCGGGCGGCGTATTGGCGCGCGCCACTTGGCCAAACAAATGTCCCATCACAAGCATCGCCCAAAAAGACGTAAAGATGACGCCGATAAAGCACAAGATGATACCAAAACCGGCGATAAAGTTCGCCACCAGCGCGAGCAAGAACGCGATGAAATAATTGCCCGGATTCGTTTGAATATATTTCCACGTGCCGCGAAAATCCCAAAAGGTGGCGATTTGGTTATTTAACGCGAAATTCGTGAGCGGCGCATACACGAACAAGCTGATGGCAAGCGCGACGATAAACATTAAACCATACATGCAAAGCGCGACAAAGCCAGCCAGGGCAGCCATGCTGTTATCGTCCGAATTCGCTCCGGCGCCGCCGAGCGCGGCAACCAACAACCCGGTGCAGCAGGCAAGCGCAATCACCGGCAGCGACCAAATTAACAAACCCAAGACCGCCATGAACCCTTTGACCAGCATATCGCCAATATCATTCCATTCGGGCAATATCGGGGTTACATCATCACGCGTATTACGCACCACTCGCAGCACATAGCCGAGAACGATTAACGAGCCGACAACAGGGATCAGCGTAATCAAACCGCCAATCGCGATTTTGGCAATCCAATCCTTGTCCTCGAACATGTACGTAAATGACTTGCCTACCTCCATAACTCCTCCTTTAGTAGTTCGGAAACGAGCTAGCCCATCCGCGCGCCGACTTGCGCATGCGGATTCTGTAATTTCTTACGCTGTGATTATAACAAAGGTTACGCGTAAGCGCATCCACCGCGCGGTGACTATACTATCCCATATTTTCGAAAAAAAAAACTGCGCCCGCTTTTACAAGCGAACGCAATAAAAAATGCCGAGACGCAGAATCGAACTGCGGACACTGCGGTTTTCAGCCGCATGCTCTACCAACTGAGCTATCTCGGCGTCAGCGATATGCTATTCTATGCGGATTGTGGCGAATGTCAAACAAATCATTCTTTGCTCGAAATTTCACGCGCGCGGCTTGGGCGCGCGCGCTCGAAAAAAACGCGGTGTTGTCCATCAACATTGATGAACAAACACCGCGTGGTCCAACTGCGCGGTTATCTCCCCACACAGACGCCGATGCAAGGAGATAACCTTTCGAAAAGGAGGAGAAGAAGGGTCAAGGAAAAACGAACACAAAAAACGGACTGCGACCTGGTCCAAGTCACAGCCCGACGAATGCAAGCATCGCGTCCGCGCGATACTGTCTTTCGACGAAAATGACCACAGGTCAAATCTGTGGTCACGGCTACAGACCTGTCCCTTTCACTGCCTACGAAGTTAGCTGTCGGGTTAGGACTGAAAGATGTCCCTTCTGCTTGGCAGAACACACCCCAGAGTTGGTTCCTCCGCTCTCCGGCTCGCCCGAAGATTTGGCTGACAAGAACTATGCGATTTTGCGTAACAATTATTGCGGAATTTTTATATCACGAATTCTAGCGCTTGTCAAGCAAAAATCAACAAATCGGCAATATATTTTGCGATACAAAAAATCAAGGTATCGTTATTCACAAACGGCGCGCCGACGCGAAGGTTGCGCGGACCGACAGACAGTAGACGCAATCTGCGCGTCGTTTGTTCCAACGCTAAAAAGACAACCGCCGAGGGTGTTCGGCGGTTGCTGCGTTCCTCTAGAACACATCTTGCGAGTGACATTTGCGCTTGATTCGTTCCGCAAAATCAATCCTTACCAATTCGGATTGTAATACGGCTGCGGCGATGGGCGATAGTACGTGTTGTACGGATAATAGTACCAGCCCGATACCGGATACGGCGGCACAAAGCGATACGAACAATTCCATGCGCTATACATGCAGACCCGATTGTACCCCGAACCCTGGAACACATAACCGGGATATGGGCCCCATGGACCGCCTGCGTTAGCAGGCGTCGCCTGTGACGCAAACACGGTGAACAGAATCGCCAGCGCCAGTACGACAACTAATACGCGCTTCATTTCGTCTCACCTCCTCTGGTTGAGTGGAATATTCAACTTTTTTCGCCCACATGCGAAAAAGATTGAATATTGGAATCTGCGAGAATTATACACTGAATCGCGTCCGTTGTTTCAACGACTTGACTATACGCAGTCCGCCAAAGGCGCCTAGTCAGCAAACTGTAATACCACTATCGGAAATCAGTTTACAAAACGCGCGCGGACGTGCCGCCAGCGTCAATTTTTTTGCGGCGCGCGCAGAGGGCCCGCCCAATCCGTCATGGCTTTGGTCACGCGCGCTTCACGAATGGCGAACGGCGCTTCGGCGGATTGCAGCAGTTGAATATTGACAAATTGCGTTTGGACCGGCGCAAAACTGAGATTGACCGATTCAGTATTATCTTGTTTTTCCGCGATTTTTTGCCAACCGCCCGCCTGCTGATTCCAAACACTGACGCGATATCCGCGCGGCGCCTCGTCTTTGGGCGGCGCCAAGCGCAACCCGCTCACACTCTCGACGCGTCCGAGGTCCAGTTGAAACCACATATTCGGCGCTTGCGCTTCGACAGTCGTCCACGCCGTATTTGGATTGTTGTCCAACGCGTTTTGCGCGTAATCATTATTATTGCTTGCGGTCGCGTTCCAAACCGGACAAGGATGGATTTGGATTTCACTAATCATCCATTCAGCATCGTGCGACGCGAGCAAATCAATCTGCGCGTAACGCACCGCATACGGCGCAAAGGTGGCGACCACATCGCGCTGATTGCCTTGCGCCACTGCGTGCGCGGTGCGCCACACCAGCCCGTCGGTCGAAATACGGACAGTGTACGCGGACGGATACGCCTGTCCCGGCGAGCGAAACGCCAAACCATCAATCAAGCGCGCTTGGCCCAAATCTACGCGGAACCACATGCCCGCAGATTGACGCGCTTGGCTCGTCCAAAAGGAACCGAGATCGCCGTCAATCGCCAAAATCGCGGACGCGCAGTTGTGACTCGCCTCGGCGCGCCACAACGAGCTAATCGTCGGCGTGAGCGTAACATTCACAGGCAAAACGAGCGCGGGACTGCTCGCATTGGAATCCAACGCCACATCCGCAAACCACGCCAGTCCTTCCGCAATCAAATCCCAATGCAGCTGATACAAACCGGGTTGATTGGGCGCGGCAAGCGACGCGACAAAATCCACCGCTTCGCCGGGCGGCACCGCAAAAGGCAGCGCAGTGCGTAATTCTTGCACGTCGAATTGCGCCGCCGCCAAGCTATCGGACGCGAGTTTGGCGCCGAGCGCGCGACTCGCGAACCATTGATACGCGATATGCACGGGATGCGCGCCGTCCGTTTCCCAAGCGCGTTTGCCGGTGTTGACCAGATGAAAAGCAACGTCCACCGTCTGCCCAGCCGTGAGATGCGCGGGCGTATTGTGCGCGCTAAATTCCGCGCCCCATTCGAGCGGCGGCGCTTTGACGCGCGCCAATGTTTCCGCCGCGGCGCCCGCGCTGTCGGCAAACCACGCGTCACCGCGCCGCAAATCAAAACGCAGCGTATACTCGCCCGGCTGCAGCGGTGTTTCAACGCTCACCGATTCAAAGGTCGCGGTTTCGCGCGGCGCGACCTTTTGCGCGAGCGCAAACGGTCCGGGATACGCGGGCGCGTCCACCGGCGCGCCCAACGCGTTGAACCAGCGATAACCGAGGGTGACCGCCGCGGCGCCAGTTTGCTCCCATATTTCCGCGCCCACATTGCGAACCACAATACTGCCGCTGACATTTTCACCGGCGGTGATTTGTTGATTTGGAATCGCGAAAATCTCTTGAAACTGCGCGGCGTATGGCGGCGCGTCGGTTTTGACCGCCACTTGCGCGTCGAACGTTTTCGCGCCTGCCGCCGAAAACCAAGTGACGCCTTCTTGCGCCAAATCAAACGCGAGTTTGTACTTGGCTTGCGGAATCGGCGCGCGCACGACAACATTTTCAAATGTCGCCAAACCTTGCGGCGGCACATCCTGACGCAGCGGAAAATTTCCGGGATACGCGGTCAGTTCCACCACATCGCCGTTCGCGTCGTACCAATGATAACCGAGCCGCACCGGCGCCTCATCCACCGCGCGCCACGTTTTCGCGCCAATATTTTGCACCGTCACCGTGCCGGTGACGGTTTCATTCGGTTCAAGCGAGCCGCGCACATCTAAAAATAGATTGACCCATTTCACCGCGTAATCGGGAATCGGCGTATAAACGCGAATCACTCGATCAAAAGTTTCTACGCCCTGTTGGCTGAACCAGGTGACGCCTTCGTGCGCGAGGTCCCAACGCAACGTGCACGTTCCTTCGACGGACGGCGCGCGCAGCACGATATGGCTAAAGGTCGCGGTTTTGCCCGGCGGCGTGTCGGCGTCCATTTCGAAATTGCCCGCGTAGGGCGCGACTTGGATTTGCTGCCCTTGCGCGTTGAACCAGCGATAGCCGAGCCGCACGCTGCCGGGGCCGCTTTTCGTCCAAACGCGCGAGCCAAGATTTTTGACTATGACCGCGCCGATGAGACTGGAATTGAGCGCCATGCCTTCGGCGTCAGGGTGCATCACCTGTTCCCATTCGAGCGCGTACGGCGGCGCCTGGATCGTAAGCGGCAAATCGCATGTCGGCGAATTAAAGGCGCTGAACCATGCGCTGCCCTCTTGAATCAAATCGAATTTGACAATGTATTCGCCCTGCCACTGCGGCGCGCGCAATTTCACATTATCAAAAATCGCGGTCTGACCGGGCAAAACATTTTGGGCGAGTGAAAAATGTTCGGCGCCGGGCGCGAGCGGAATCTCGATGGCTTGCGCGTTATACCAACGATAGCCGAGTCGAATCGGATTGGCGCCGCCGGCGAGCCATGCTTTGGCGCCGACATTTTTTACGACGACGCGACCGCTCACGATTTGATTGGTCGTCAACTGATTGCGCGGCACATTCAGCGGCGCAGCCCACTGCGCTTTGAAATCAGGAGTGGGCGGCAAACCGGGCCAGCGCAAACGAAAATCGTGCTGCAGCGCGGCGCGCAAATCATTGACGACTTGCGGTTTGTCGGCAAAGCCCCAGCCAGACGGGTCGCCAGGGATGCTTTGCCAGCGCGCAAAACAGACGGCTTGAATGGGTTGATTTGTCGCGATGCCGTTCCACGCGTTGATTTCATTCAACGCCGCGTTCATCCAGCCGCGATTCGCGTTCGTCCAACCGGGTTCGAGCGGCGACGCGGCAGTGATGAATACGGGCAGCGCGCGCATGGCGGGCAAAACGGCGGCAAGAAAATCGCGATAGGCGCGAAAATGCCAGTGGCGATTTTGAAATTGATTCGCGCCTTTGGCGTCGCTCGCAATCAGATTCGCGTCATAGCCGTGCGTGTGCGTATGCAGCGCCAACGCGTCCGCCCCCCCCCCTTGCGCGGTGATTTGAAAAAGAAGATCCGCGAAATAGCGCACCCAATCGCCGGACGGATTACCGGGATAAGTGGTCTGGGTGTTGAACGGCGCGACGGCGGCGGGAATCACAAAATCGTGTTCGTGGCCGGGCAACGCGCGAATCGCGCGCCGCGCGAGATTGAAACCGCGCGCGTACATTTCGGGGGTGGTGAGCTCGCCCGAATTGCTCGCGCCGTCATAGCCCGGACGTTCGCGCGCCGTATTCGGTTCATTGCCAATGACCCACAAACGCGCGCCGCGCGATTTTTTTACGAATGCCGCGCACTGCTGCGCGAATAAATCGTATTCAATCGAATTGGGCAGACCGCCATTGGGCGCGCTGCCGTTGGTGAGCGTGACAATGACGCCAAGACCACGGTCCGCCAGATGAGTATAATCGCCGCTGGAATCGGGAACTTTGACTTGGGCGCGCACGGCAATCCAACCGGGTTTGCCCGCCGCGAGCATATGCGCTTCGCCGCCGACATCTACCAAGCCGGCGATATAGTTGGGCAAGCCGGTTACGCGCGCTTCGTCGAATTTTGGCGCGGGCGGTCTCGGCATTGGGCGGGCAGGAAGGGGATGGGGACTCGCTGGCTGACGCACGCAACTCTCCTCTTGTAGAGTATCCGCGATTATAACATATCTTGCGCGTCGCGTTGGCTGATTCAAAGCGCGCGGGAACGTCCGCAGGGACGTTTCGCGTTCTTGTCGCGCGCGAATTCCATTCGCCCAAAAGCGCAGCGCGCAATCCGAACGCGCGCGCGCGGCGTTGCCTTGCGACTGCGGTTACGTTATACTGTTTGCGTCTGTCAGCGCAGCGTCGCATTATGGCAGATTCCTAATGGATCAAGCAAGAGACCCAAAGGGTTTTCGAAAACCCTTTGGGTCTAATTTGAAATTTACTCGGCGGATGCGGCGGAAAGCGAATATCATGTTTGAACAGTTGACTGAAGTGTTGCGAGCCGTTTTTTCTAATTTCGGAGTGGCGGGGCCCGAAACCACATCCGAAACGATTGTGGTGTTTCAAAGCACGATACAGTGGATGGCGATTGCGCTGACCGCGCTGGCAGGCGTTTCCGAAGCGCGACGGCGCGATCTCGATTTTTTTGGCGCGCTCGTCATCGCGTTTGTCGCGTCCGTCGGCGGCGGCACGCTGCGCGATTTATTGCTCGCGCGCTATCCGCTCTTTTGGGTCGCGAGTCCCATTTATCTCGTGACGATTTTTTTCGTCTCGACGCTCGGCGCGCTCATCATTTCTGGCACAACCAAAGGCGTTACCGCCATCGAACCGTTAGTGGGTCCGGTGCGTCAAGTTTTGAAAAGCGACGACACGCCCGGCTGGGTGATCGTGGTGGACGCGTTGGGCTTGGGTTTGTGGGCATATCTGGGCACCGCGTTCGCGCTGCAAGCGGGCGCGTCGCTGCTCGTCGCGCCCGTCTTTGGCGTCATGACGGCGGGATTCGGCGGCGTGCTCCGCGATGTTTTTTTCGCCCAAGTGCCGAGCATGTTCAAGCGTGGGCAATTGTACGCTTCCGGCGCCGCGATTGGCTCGATCACGTACGCGATTCTTTTTTGGATGCGGGCGGACGCGAGCATCAGTTTTACCCTCTGCGTCGCCATCACCTTTCTCGTGCGGATGGCTTCGGTGCGGTACGATATTCATTCGTTATAGATGCGCGCGGCGACGCGTTACAAATTTATTGTCCGTTTTGCGTGTCATCCGACCTTTAACCGCGAGCGCCGCAAATTTGTTGGCGCGGACGAGACGTTAAAAATATGATCGCTTTTACACCCGCGCACGCGCGCGCCGAAATCGAAAATCTGGTCGAAACGTTTGCGCGCAATGAAAGCGCGCTGCATCATGCGCCCGAAGCGCAAATCGAAAATGATTTTTTGCGTCCGCTGTTCCGCTATCTGAATTGGAACGTGGACAATGTGGGACTGGCGCGCGCGCAGTGGGAATTTGTGTTGCAGCGCACCGAACGCGGCAAGCGTCCCGATTACGAATTGTGGCTCGATGGGCGACGCGTCCTCATCATGGACGCGAAAAAAGTAAAGTACGAAATGCACGACCCGCGCTGGCAGAATCAGGTGTACGCCTACGCCTACTCGACGCAGAACGACGCGCCGTCGCGCAAAACCGATTTCGCCATCCTCACCGATTTTCAAGAATTTATCGTCCTCGATTGCACCTTGCTCGCGGGCGCGCCCGAAGCGATTAACAATTTTCGCGTGCTCGATTGGCGTTATCCCGATTACGTCGCGCGCTTTGACGAATTGTGGGAATTGTTCGAGCGCAACAATGTTTTGCGCGCGAGTGAAACGCGCGACGCCGGTTTGTGGACGCGCTATCTTGTACCGAAAAAAGTTAAAGCGAATCGCGTGCCGCCCGACAAGGCATTTCTCGCCGCGCTCGACGATGTGAAATCGGGTTGGCGCGTGCGGCTCGCGCGCGACATGAAAAAACACAATCCCGCGCTCGGCGGCGACGTATTGACGGCGGCGACGCAGTTGTGGATTGATCGCTTGATTTTTATCAAAGTGTTGAGTGACCGCGAAATCGAAGACGACTATCTCGCGCAGATGGCGGAACGCGTGGAACGCGACGGCTTGGCGGAAAACAATTTCGGCTGGTTCGCGGCGACGCGCGGCATTTTTCAAAAACTGAATCAAATTTACAACGGAACGATTTTCGCGCCGCGTCCCGAACTCGAAGCGGTGAACGTTTCCAACAAAATCGTGCGCGAAATCATTGGCGAACTGCTGCCTGAAAATTCGCCATACAATTTTGCTTCGCTGCCCGTCGAAATTTTGGGAACGATTTACGAACGTTTTCTCGGACGCGTCGTTCACGCGACGGAAAAGCAAGTTCGCATCGAGGACAAGCCCGAAGTTCGCAAAGCGGGCGGCGTCTTTTATACCCCGCAATACATTGTCAATTACATTGTCGCCAACACGGTGGGCAAATTATTGGCGGAATGTAAAACGCCCGATGATGTCGCGCAGTTGAAAATCCTCGACCCCGCGTGCGGCAGCGGCAGTTTTCTCATCGGCGCGTACGAGGCGTTGATTCGGTGGCATGAGGAGTACTACCAGACGAACGACGAACGACGGAGGACGAAAGAGAAATCGCGTCCGTCGTCCGTCATCCGTCAACCGTCCGCCCCCGACGCCTTTTATCTCGACGACGATGGACGCGTGCGGCTCACGGCAAAATTGAAACGCCAGATTTTGGTCAACAATCTTTTCGGCGTGGACATTGACCCGCAAGCGGTGGAAGTGACGCGCCTCTCGCTTTCGCTCAAAGCGTTGGAGGACACGCGCCGCGCGGAATTGTATCAAGAGGTAGATTTGTTTCATCAACGCGTGTTGCCCGATTTGACGGCGAATATCAAATGCGGCAATTCGCTCATTGGCGCGGATTTTATTTTCACCGACGCCGACGAATTGAAACGCGTGAAACCGTTTGACTGGCGCGTGGAATTTCCGCAGGTGTTTGCATCCCAGACTTCCGATGTTTCCGGAAACATCGGAAGTCTCACGCGCGGCTTTGACGCGGTAATTGGGAATCCGCCGTACATTCGCATCCAAGCGCTCAAGGAATGGGCGCCGCTGGAAGTGGAAATCTATAAAGAGAAATACATAGCGGCACGCGCGGGCAACTATGACATTTATGTTGTCTTTGTCGAAAAGGGCTTGAGTTTGTTAAACGAACGCGGGCGACTCGGTTTTATCTTGCCGCACAAATTTTTCAATTCGAAATACGGCGAACCGCTGCGCCGTCTCCTCGCCAACGGCAAACAGCTCGCGCACGTGGTTCACTTTGGCGACCAACAAATTTTCGACGGCGCGACGACCTACACGACGCTTTTGTTTTTGGACCAACGCGGCAATGAAACGTTTGATTTTGTGCGCGTGACGAATTTGGATTCGTGGCGCGCGGGCGAACCGCAAACGCGCGGCGAAATCGCGGCAGCGAACGTGAGCGCGGCGGAATGGAATTTTTCCGTTGGCGAAAATGCCGCGCTGTTTGAACGGCTCGCCAAGATGCCGACGAAACTTGCAAACGCAGTTGAACAAATCTCTCAAGGTATCCGCACAAGCGCCAATGAGGTTTATGTGTTGGATGTGGTTTCTTCTGAAGGAGAATATCTGACCGCGTATTCCAAACAACTTGAAAAGAATGTTCGACTAAACAAGGATTCCGTCTCATTATTTCTTCAAGGGCGCGAGATCAAACCGTATCGAATTTTGCACTCGGGAAAGGTTGTGATTATTCCCTACGTAAATGAGAAAGGTAACTACTCATTGATTTCGCAAGCCGAATTCATGCAACTATTTCCCGAAACGTTCTCTTATCTGCTTGAAAATCGCAAATTTCTTGAAGAACGCGAGAACGGAAGAATGCGTGGCGCCAGGTGGTATGGATTTATCTATCCAAAAAACATTGAACTGATGAAATCGCGCAAAATACTTGTGCCTGATATTGCAGACCGCGCATCGTTTGCATTAGACGATTCGGGCAGTTACGCGTTCACAAGCGGTTACGGCATCACATTTCGGCAAGATTTCCGCGAATCACCAAAATATGTGCTTGGATTGCTCAATAGCAGATTGCTTGATTTCTATCTCAAAAAAGTCAGCACAACTCTGCGCGGCGGTTTCTTTCGGTACTTTACGCAATTTGTCGAACAACTCCCCATCCGCGCGATAGATTTCACCAACGCCGCCGATGTCACGCGGCACGACAAAATGGTTGCGCTCGTCGAACGCATGTTGCTTTTGCATCAGCAGCGCGCGTCCGCGCAAACGGAAACCGACCAACAAATTTTTCAACGGCAGATTGACGCGACGGATAAATTGATTGACGCGCTGGTGTATGAATTGTACGAGTTGACGGACGAAGAAATAAGGATCATAGAATCCGCAACGAAATAATTTTCGAGGAGGAAAAATGCCTACATACGCACTACGCAACTTTCTATATCTTGATCAGCAGGCAGTTGACGATTATCTGGCGGGTATGCAGGGTGCCCTATATGAGGAGAAGGTAACCGAAGCCAAAGAAAGTAGCAAATCTGTTGGGGGTGAAGGTGGAATTTCTGTTCTAAAAGGGAGTGGCAAGTTAGATTCAAAAGAATCCACAGCGGTTGAAAAACGCATGGAGCTTACACCAGCAGCCAAGTTTCAACGGCTATATTCTCTTTTAGAAGAGGCAAAGGGTATTCGTTACTATGAGACAATGGACGCTGAAAGTTGGTTAGAGATAAGACGAAATGACCTTCTTGAACTCGGCGTCTCAATTACATTTTCCAAACTGAGTGAAATGACAGCTGCAAGCTCTCAAATGGAAAAACTTATGGCAATATATAAGGACGTAACTGGACATACGCTTGTTGATAGTCAATCGCAAGCGGCAATTGATGGCATAAATGCACTTGGGAAATTAGAATCCGAAAAGGGTATTCCGACAATTTTCGCATTGCGCGGAAATCCAGAGTTTCGGTTTGTTGGCTACCTTGACGCCAGTCTATTACGAGTTCCCAAAGAAAGAATGACCGGTGAGGTAACGATTTTCTGCAAAGTACAGAGACGAATTGAAAAGGGCGAAAAGATTGAGCTTTTCGATTTGATTTCGGCTGTTGAGATACTGGCGACGAATCGCGCACAAAAAAGGAAAATTAAAAAGACAAAACCACCAGAATTTCTACAGCAAGTCATTAGGGGCCCTGCCGCCCAGGTCATTCCCATTGCAATTTATAGATGAACCCGGCTTTTTGTCGTTCACATGCCAGCAGCGCGCGTCCGCGCAAACAGAAACCGACCAACAAATTTTTCAACGGCAGATTGACGCGACGGATAAAATGATTGACGCGCTGGTGTATGAATTGTATGAATTGACGCAAGAGGAGATTCGGATAATCGAGGGCGGCGCGGTCAACGGATGATGAACAGATTTCCAGACCCTAAGGGTTTTCGAAAACCCTTAGGGTCTGGAAATCCGCCGCGTTTTCGAGATGCGGGTAATCGCCAGCTTGCCAATCCGTTGACAGCATTGGTATGATAATGAGCGAGAAGGAGGGACAGATGGAAGCAATCTTGAATGTAAAGCTGGACGCCGAGCTCGTAGAAAATCTCAAACGCGCGACGACCGCGCAAGGCATCACCATCGAACAAGCGTTGGATGGATTGGCGCGGAAATATCTTGCCGAAGCGCGGCGTCAAGCCATTGACCGCGAATTTGCAAATTATCGCGCGATGCACGCGGAACTTGTGAACAAATATCTGGGGGAAAATGTCGCCATCTATCAGGGCAAACTGATTGACCATGACCCCGAGCCGATGACGTTGGCGCGCCGCATCCGCGAGACATACGGCTCTGCGCCAGTCCTCGTGACGCTCGTTCGCGAAAAAGCGGTCCAAGAATTTACGCTCAAGAGTCCGCGCGATGTCCTCAACAAACTCCCTATCTTGCTCGACGGGCCCACGCTGCAATCCGAATTGCTTGATGACGCAACGACGCTGCGATTACGCGCACGACGCGAGCGTTAACACGTCACCGCGCAAACGGAAACCGACGAACAAGTATTTCAACGGCAGATTGACGCGACGGATAAATTGATTGACGCGCTGGTGTATGAATTGTACGAGATGACGGAGGAGGAGATTCGGATAATCGAGGGCGGCGCGGTCAACGGATGATGAACGGATTTCCAGACCCTAAGGGTTTTCGAAAACCCTTAGGGTCTGGAAATCCGCCGCGTTTTCGAGATGCGGGTAATCGCCAGCTTGCCAATCTGGTGACAGCCCGCAGATAAATAGATTGACGCGCTGGTGTATGAATTGCATGAATTGACTGACAAAGAAATTCAGTTGGTGAAGGGGCCCGCCAACGGTTGGAAAAGAAAGCGACGGAGGAAAGCCGTCTTGATTGGACGCGGAAAAAATCCGCGTTCATCCACGTCCTAAAGCGAATTCCTGATTCGTTTGTGGGGCAAGACCTTTCGGGTTTTCGGAAACCCGAAAGATACCGTCTTGAATGTCAAGGGGTCACGGGATGAATTTTTGCATAATTTG
>JAJTXZ010000033.1 GCA_021463195.1 Anaerolineae bacterium | reverse complement strand
TCGGCGCGCGCTTGTTGGGACCGCATTGGAGGGTCAATAGCGTGTTGTTGTGAACGCCCGCGTCAGTCAGCGTTTGCGCGTCGGCAATCACATCGCCATTCCCCATCGCGAGCCAATATTGTAAATTGCCGCTCTGCGTTGGGATTTGGGACGGCAGCTTGAGCGCTCGAACCAAATTGCTAACGACAACACCGGCAGGTTGTTCGCCCGGAAGTTCAAATAGCTCGGCGTCAGTGACGAGCGGAGAACCGTACTCTTGGCGCTGGACGCGCGCGATAATGCGTTTCATGTTTCGTACCTACAAATGCGATTCTTGTGCCAAAAACAAGAATCTTCCTACCGCGAATCTACGCGAATCTACGCGAATTTATAGGGTCCAATTAGCAGATAGCGATGCCATCAGCGTATGCAAGCGTTCCAAAATTTCGGCGGCGCTGCTCGGCACAAATTCAATGCGCGTTTCTTGATCGTGCGGCTGCAAATTCATTGCCCAAAGCCCCTCCAGGCTGTCAAGGATCCCGATGCCGCTGACATGCGGCGCGTCGGGCGAATTGCGATTGGCAAGGATAACGGTTGATGAGTTGGAAATCGCGTTCGTCAACGCGCGCGCAAGTTGCTGTGCCTGTGATTGTGACAATCCGCTTGTCGCGAGAATATGCTGCGCGTCTGCAAGGTTGTTATTGAATACGGCATCGCGCGCCTGAAATAATTTTTCTTGGTCAATCGCGAACGCGCTGCCCGCCGCTGCCGATTGTCCGTTCAAATGCAGAATTTTTGCGACACGCGCAGCGCCAGCATCCGGCGGCAACGCCACAAGCCGATGTTGATGCGACGCGCGCGGGGTATGCTGAACAAGCATTTCAGGACCAAAATTCAAATAATGCATGACCTGATTGTACGCGCGACGTTGAATTGTGATGATGATGGTAGCGCTTGGCTGCGCGCAAGTTTGAATGATTTTGGCAAGAACCTCATCAAGCATCACTTGGTCATTTTCGACAACGCGAATTAAATCGCGCGCAATCAACGAATCAAGCGCCGCGCGCTGTGCTGCCTCGATTTCCTCGATGAATTTACCGAGGTACGGCTCGCCGACGCCGAACGCGAGAGCAGGACCGAATAAACTGTAGAGGAGATACAGTTCGTCGGTGGTGAATTCGAGAGAGAGTTCGTTGGGCATAGGAAAATAACGGGAAAGCGTGTCGGATGAATTTAAAGGCTCGAATAGGTAGAAATTAGTTGGCAACTTACTTTCACCTTGTACAACCGCCAAATTCATTCGATGTCAGGAATTCACTATATTTGCGATTCTCAATCAGCCATACGCAGTAACTGATCAATCTCTCTCCCAAAGCGGGATGGCGTGCCCGTCACAACGCGAATCATTCGCTCTTCGCCTAAAAGCGAAATTGGAAATAGCCACGTTCTGGATTCGCCAGTCAGGATGAGAAAGCCATGATCCGAAATGAGCTTGTTGTCTTTGTTATCAATCCTCAATACCGCGCCGCGTGCGCGGAGATTCTTGATGTCCTCTGCAAGTAGATTACTGACTCGTTCCGGCACACCTTCGTTCTTTAGATTGGCAACAATCGCTGACACTTCAAGTGATTCCTCACGGGCTTGTTCTAGAATCCGAAAAGGAATGAGCGACTCGCTGTTTATTCCATTCACACCTTTGGTCAAGTTAAAGAATCGAACACCTCTTTGAATGATTGCGGCTTGTTCTTGAACCTGATCAAAGCGATAGGCAACACCCTGTTCAACCGATTGTTGAATGATTTGATTGCCGTGAATGAAAAAGGTTATAGCCGCGTCCGCTTCCGTTGACTTGTGCTCCATGCGGAGCGCAAACTGGTATGTGTTCATTGCTCTCACAAGCTCACTCATGGGCGGGGCAAGTTCCGATTTGCCTGAATTGAGCATCAAGAGTTCGCGCGCCACCAAGGAATGCCCAGCCGCCAAGAGCCGCCCTTTTTCTTCGTCGGGCGGTAGCTCGCCAAAGGACGCGAGCAGCATCAGTTTGGCAGCGTCAGGGCTACCATGAATACTCAAGGCAAGTGCCACCTCTTCGATGCTCAACCGAAAGTTGTCAAATGCTTTATTCATAGTTCTCCCTTATGGTCTTTCTCCTACCATGTTGGTGCGAGAGGAGGGACGATAGCATTTTGAACTGCGTTCACCGCGTCCGATAACGCATCATCCACAGCGGATGCCGCGCGATTACCCAGTTTGGCACTCTGAGTGACTATGCCACCTGCGCCTGCATAAACAGAGTACATGGTATTGCCAAGATGTTCGCCGCTCCAAGTTATGCCGCCGTCGAGCGTATCTACGGCGGCATCATGGATTGTGCGGTCACCGAGAAAGCTATATTTCTGGTCAAACAAATATTTGTTCGCCAAATCGGACGCAATCCCTGCCACAACAAGAGCACCAATCACACCACCGACAACGATAATCGCTGGTGATACTGCTACGCCTAGTGCGGCTGCGCCCAACACCACAACACCGGCACCCACTATATATCCAATTTTCAAACTAGCAGCCGTAACGACAAAACTTGTAAACGCCGTGAGCCACGCATCAACAACCAACGCCGAAGTGAGTTTTGAGATCCCTGCGGACTGGTAGGCATTCCAATCTTGCCAGGCGCGATTTCCAAAATTCAATGCAAAATCAAACAGAGCAAGTTTAGATACTTTACTCAATGGCTTGACGGCAAGATTTGCCCATTGATCCCAAGCCATAAAATTTCCCACGCGATACATCCCTACATGTTTGGAAGGCACTTCGGTTAACCAGCGCATGATCGAGCCGCCGCCGATGTTCACAATATCGCGTCCGGCAGGCACTACCTTCATCAAATAGATTGCCGACAGAACTCCGCCGACGAGTTTGGCTTGGTCATAAAAATTGATGTTCGTTTCTAGCCATTGCTGCCAGTTCGTTGAACCGAGCAAGTCGCCCATCCTCAAGTATTGTTGCAGCCATGCAGGCAGCTTGGTCAGTTGACCGAAAAGATCGAACCCTAGCCCATCTCCACTCAAGGCCTTTGATTGGGCGCTTGAACTACTTAGAGCGGCGAGACTTTGCCCATCCGCCGCCGCGAACAACTGCGCGCGTTTATTCAATTCCAGCGTGAGCGCATTGACTTGATTCGTCGGTCCGCTCGCCGCGCCTTGCGCCTGTCCCACTTTGGGCGCGACTTGATTACGGAGCTGTCCGCCGTATTCACCGCCGATTCCATTCAAAACACTTGACAGGTCACACACAGCGGCTTGAATCTCGCCATTCACCTGTGACATGCGCTGTGAGGTCATTACAAGAATTTCGGGTGTAACACGAATGATTGCCATGTGTGGAACTCCTTGGTACGACAAATTTATAATTTGTCGTACTCACTCACCTGCCATTGCGCTTGGATGTTTTGCTGGCGCGCGAAATTGGCGATGCGCCGCGCGTGAAATGCTGCCATATCGTTCGGCTTGTCGTTCTTGGCAAAATATGCCGCCACTTGAATCAGGCGCGGCTGCCCGCGGCGCAGAAAGTAACCGCGCCCGGGCGGAAACTCGGCAAAGGTCTGCGGCAGGCGCGCATTTTTGTACGAATCAATTCCTTCGCGCGACGAAAGCAAAACGCCGCTGCCATCCGAACGCGCGCGCTGCAACAACGCGTCTTGATACCCCGGCATTTCGCCGAGATTGCCCGAAAGCACAAGATACACATTTACTTCGCGCGCTTTATTCAAAATGTCAAGCAGCTCTTTTTGCAAGTCGGTCTCTGCGCCAAACTCGTTCATAAAATCGGGATAATCGTCAATGAACAACACGAGCGCGGGACCGAGCGCGGAAATAAAAGCGGCGCCAGTCAGTTCACCGCTAGGGTCTTGCAAAACCGCGCGGCGGCGTTCGACTTCGGCGCGCAATTTTTCCACAATGCGCGGCGTCTGGTCTTTACGGCGCGGTGTCGGCAGTGTGTGCGGCAAGTTGCTCAAAGGTTCAGGAACGCGCTTGTGTTGGTCGAAAAAAATAAAATTCACTTGAGCGGGTGAATATCGTTCCGCCAAACTCAAAGCGAATGTGCGTAATGTCGTCGTCTTGCCCAAGCGCGGGTTCAGCGCAATGACCATGAAAATTTGCCCGTCGCTCCCCATTTCGATTTCGCATGGGCGCAGCGAATCGTACTCTTGCCCAATGAGCGCGCTGTAGCTGCTAATGCCGCTGCCATTCAAACGCCATCCGTTTTCGGCATTGTGACTCGCAAATTCTGCGAGTGGGATGATGCGCCGAAGCGTTCGCACCGGTTCCGGCAAGATGCCGCGCCAGGCTTGATGCATCGCTTGGACGATTTGATTCAAGTTCGCGATTTGTTTGGCGTCATCCTCGCCCGCGACAGGCAATGCCGCCTGGAACAACAGCGGCGGATTGCCGCGCAAAAAGCCGCGCCCGGGATGGGGTTGTGGTCCAAACTCATTTTCGGCGCGCTGTTCGCTGACATAACCTACCAACGAAGCATATTTCGATTGCTCCTGTTTGAACGTGAGTTTGTAGGGAATATTGCTCAGCAAGTCCGCATACAGATTGTCGTCCGTGTTGGCGGTGATAATGAAATAAATGCCGAGTGGCCTGCCTTCATTTGCGAGTCTGCTCACTTCGCGCGCATAATCGGAATAATCGTTCTTGAGTTTGCCGAAATCATCAATCAAGACAAACGTGTACGGAATGCGCTTGTCTGCCGCGCGAGCATTGTAAGCCGCAATCGTTCCAGCTTGGGTTTGACGCAGCAATTCACTGCGGCGTTCAATTTCAGCGCGCAGCAGTTTGAACAGACGCTCGATGCGTTCACTTTCATTTGGACGAATGACAGCGCCAACATGCGGAAGTGGCTGCAAGGCGTTCAACATCGGCTGCCCCGCCAAATCGGCAATATACAAATTCACTTGTTCGGGCGTATGACTCATTGCCAAACTCAACGCAATGGTTTGGAGCAAAACGCTTTTGCCTGTGCCCGGCGCGCCAAAAATCAAAATGTGTCCACCCTGCTCTATCGGGTTGAAAACCGCGTACTCTTGACGCTGCCGCGCCGGCTCATCACGCTTGCCAATCACTGCCAGCGGAGTCACATCTTCGAGCGGCACCCATTGTTTCCCATCCCAACTCGTGAGCTTGAGATCGTGCAATACGCGCGGCAAATAGAGACGCTCGGGCAGCGGTTCCTGCCATACGGGCGCGAGTTTCTGAAGCGCCATCGTTTCCGCAACCGAGAGAATGCGCGCGAGAATCGCTTGAGATTCCGTCTCTTGAATTGCATTGGGCGCCGCCGGCGCGGACAAATTCCAATCGAGTGGATACAAAATTTCGCGGCGATTGTCCGCCAAAATTCGCACAATCGCATCGTCAGGCAATTTGCGCGCATAATACGGCGCGCCGCCGTACGCGACTTGAAAGAGCAATGGCGCGCGGACAAAAAAGTAAGCGCGCCCGCGCGTGAGAAACGCCGCGTCGGGAATGCCGATCAATTCGTTGCTGTCTGACGGCTCGCTCACGCGCAGCGCGATGCGAAAGGTGGAATTTTGCCGCACCTGATCGTCAACCGCAGAGCGCGGATTTTGGGTCGCCAGAATCATGTGAACGCCCAGCGAACGCCCTTGCCGCGCAATATCAATCAGCATCTTGCTTTCTTCGGGATGCTTTTGCTTGAATGAAGCGAACTCGTCAAAAATCACCACCAAGCGCGGCAAAGGACGCCGCACCGGCAGTTTGCGATATTCGTCAATGTGCGAACGCCCAAAGCCAAAGATATTTTTGGCTTGCTCAACAATCCGTTTCCGCCGTTCAATTTCTGCCGTGAGCGAAAGGATGACACGCTCGCCATAGCTCGCATACGTTTCAATATCGGTAATGACGCCAACCGTGTGCGGTAGTTGGTCAAGGTCATTGAACGTCGCGCCTCCTTTGTAATCAATCAGCGCGAAATTCAAATCGTACGGATGATGCGTCAACGCGAGCGCAAGCACAATCGTACGCAGCAATTCGCTTTTGCCCGAACCGGTCATGCCGCCAATCAAGCCATGCGGACCGTGCGCGCCGTCCGTGTCATTCAAATCAAAAATCAAATCGGCGTCGCGCGACGTTTTGCCAATCGGCGCGCGCAGATAGCCGTACGGATAATCTCCTTCCCACCAGCTAAAGACATCCAGCTGTTCCAGCGAGTCCGCCCCAAGCATATTGAGAAATGTAACCTTGTCGGGCGGCTGGCTCACATCTTCTTCGCGCAGCCAATCAATGTTTGCCAGCGCGGTTGCCAGACGTTCGATTTGTGGGACAGTCACGCTGTCGGCGTCGCCGTTCCACGTTTTGCCCTCGGGTCCCGTGGCGCGGTAACGGAGATTTGCGCCATTTACCTGCACGACGGCGCTGCACTCACTCGGCACATCGGTTATGCGCTCCACGACAAAAAGCGCGGCGGCGCCCAACTCGCGCCCTTTTTCGAGCAACAGTTTCAACGCGGGCGGCGCAGGCGTCGTATGAACGTGGTCCACGATGACGATGAGAAAAGGCAAAATGTGTTTGTTTGCCGCGCCGCCGCTTTTGAGCTGATTCGCGTAAAAGAGTTGCTGCCGCTTTTGAAGCTCTGCCTCCAATGCTGCCAAGCGTTCCGTATTTCCGCTACCCCCCGAACGCGCGCTCGCGCCTCGATTCCACCACTCGCGCCCATGCGGCAGTGTGGCAAGAAACTGCCATTCCGCGCGCGCTTGCTGCGGCGCAATCACGAGAAACTGTACCTCGCTCAACCAATGAAAGGTTGCGGTCTGCGCCGCGAACGCGCGCACGACGGGAGCAACCTCTTGACGCGCGCCGACAAACCCGATGCCGGAATGGCTGCGTAAAGGAAGCTCGAGCGGACATTTGGCAACCTGCGCGTAATCTTGAACGATTTGGTCTGCCAATACCAAGTGACTTGCAAATTCTTTGGGGCGCGGGTTCACTTCTGGCGCTTCGACCTGGAACGCAGCCGGGACCGCGC
Organism: Anaerolineae bacterium; assembly: GCA_021463195.1. Taxonomy (GTDB): domain Bacteria; phylum Chloroflexota; class Anaerolineae; order UBA4142; family SHND01; genus SHND01. The sequence goes on along the minus strand of JAJTXZ010000033.1, from coordinate 39,305 downwards.
CTGTGCCAATCCGAATCGCAAGAAAATCATCGTCGCTCGGTCGCCGTTCGCCCAAACGCGCGGCTTGGCTTTCCGCTTGCTGCAAACATGTGGCAAAATCGGGGGCGTTGCGCGTGCGGAGCTGTTGCTCGGTTTGCCACAGCGTTTGCACGCTTCCGATGACCTGTTGCAGTTCGATCGTGTATTCTTGCTGCGCGGCGGCAATTTGTTTGCGATAGTCGCGCTTTTGCAGCCACGCTTGAAGCACCGAGGCAAGCGCGGTCGCAATCATGATTGGAATGAAAATGAGAAAGGAAAGCGCCGTGCTGCCGCCGACAACCGAGAGCATGAGAACAACCGACAGAAGCGTCGCAATCAGGGGCAAGCCGATGGTGAGCCAGCTTACCCCTGATGGAGGCGCGGGGATATTTGGCGGCGCGGGAATCTTGACCCGTTCCGTCGAGAGCGGCGTTCGCAAGCGCGGTTGACGGTTAAACAAGGGAACTGCGAATCAAGATCTGACAGGTTTTTCACGCGCGCGTCGCATCAAGCATTCGCGTCGAAAACCTGTCAGGTCTCCTATCCTGCCGTATCTGCAGAACGGAAATCTGCCGCCGCGCGTTTCAGCAATTCGGACGTCTGCTGGAGCGTCTGCACTGCGGCTTCCAGATTCTTTTTCATGCCTTCCCAATCGCCAGAGAATTTGCTCGCGCGCTGTCCTTTCCAACCTGCCAGCGTGCTTTGCACCAAGCTGTTGGCTTGCTGCACCATCGCTTGCAGTTCTTGGCTTTTGGAATTGAATTGGGTCCCCGTTGAATCGAGTTCTTCGGGGGAAACGATAATTTGTGCCATGAGATTGTCTCCTGAAAAGTAATAGCGGGCAACGGATTTGGAAAGCGGATAAACGGATACGCGCGTGCCATCTGTTTATCTGTGCCATCCATCTACTGTCAGCTCCGCCATCAAACATTTTCATTGGTGATGAGCCGTTGGCTCATGACCTAGTTGAAAACAGGCTATACAGTTCATTTTGAATAAAAGTCAACTCCCGATGGACACCTCCTTTACCCAGACCATTCAAACTCATGGACCAAGCCATCGCCCTTTTGTACCACAGAACTTCCATGTTCCGTCTTCTCGCACCATAGTCCAAAGGTCTGGAGCATTCGGAATACCAACCAGTACATCTGCAGTCTCGCTACTCAAACTGATAAGGGTGATCTTGATGCTTGCAATATCGGGTTTGCCCTCTTGCGTTGTAGAAAGCATTTGAAGTTGCTCTTGGATTTTTGGCTGTGAATTCCTACAAGTTCTGGACATCACCTTGGTTTCGTCTATCTCCGCGAAAGCCTCCAAAAATTCGCGCGCGCCAATTTCGGGTGAATCGGTGCGATTGCACGCCAATATTGCCAATCCAACAAATGTTAAGGCAATTATAAAGACAGCAATCTTCATTGTCTCCTCCCTGCTGTCGCGCTTTATTTACTGAGCAAGTAGTAACAGCCCCAAAGCAGGCCATTTATTTCAAGCTCAAATCTTATTTGTCAGCCGCGGCAAAGCGTTCCGCCATCGCTTCCAATTCTTTGGAAATGTTTGCCAACATTTGCGCGAGGCCGAGCGACTGCTGATGCCACAATTTGTAATCGCGGTAAAAGAGTTGCTGCGACGAGCCCTGCCATTTTCCTTGCAAGCGCTCCATTGTAGTGTCCAGATTGCTTGCCAGTTTTTGCATGTCTTTGCTGGCGCGGCGAAAATCGGTTGCCGCTTCGTGAATGTCAGACGGAGAAACGAGGGTTTCGGTCATGATCGCGCGCCTCCTATTCTAACGTTTGGGCAAGCTTGCTTGCAAGCACAAGACGTTGCCCCTACTTGGAATACCATTCCCGTTCTTCAACTTCGACGGTGATGTTTTCAATTTCACCCGCAAGCCGATTTAACAGTTCTGCGAGCGTGCGCAGTTGACCGGGAACGGGAGAATACTCGCCATAGAATTTATTTTTGGCATTGCCCTCCCAAGTCGGCTCGAGCTCACGTCCGGCGCGCTCAAATTCATCGGTCATTTGATTTACTCGGTCGCGCGTTTGGCGAAAGCGCGCGGCAATGTCATGGACCTGTTCGGGTTTGATTCGTTTCTTGATGGTACGATATGGCATCTTTGGCTCCTGCTCCTGTAGCTTATGATGCGTTTCGGTGCGCGATTCTTGCAGGGAAAATTTGGCTGTTTGATTTTTGATTTCGGATTTATGATTGCTGATTTGTGGAACGCAATGGCGTACCGCAACTGTCGCAGTAATCGGTGTATAGTGGCATGAACGTTTCACAATTATTTTGCTCCAGCACTTTGTATGATTAGTTTTAGTGAGAGATGCTGACGGTGAAATGCAAATTATGGAATCCTTAGATGTTGCCCAGGAAAAATATATTCAGGGGCAGGAATGCCGTTTGTTTGCATAAGTGCCTCAACTGTTGTCCCACACTTTCGCGCAATTGAGTTGATTGTATCTCCACGTTCAACTGTGTAAGGATTTGAACATCCACCAGTCGAAGGAACCTCAGTTATTGTGTCGTCCGCTGGTACTGTCCCAATTGTTTGTGGAGTAATAGTGGGAAAAACTTCACCGGGCTGAGGAATTCTTATTGTTTGACCTAGTCGCAATGCATTCGGATTCAAACCCGGGTTTGCTGCCAACAACTCCTGTGGCGTCACACCACACTTGCGCGCGATTGATAAAAACCACTCTCCCCGCTGCACAGTGTATGGATTAGGACATTCCCCGGCTATTGCTGGAACCAATATAGGTATTCCTCCTGTATCGCCTACCGTCGTCGGAGTTGGCAATAAAGTTGGTTCTATCAAAGGTGGAGCGACGGTCGGAGGCAGAGGTGGATGTGTTGGAGATATAGCATCAGTTTTTGGTGGAGTTGGAGATGGCGGCAGTGATGTTGCAATCGCGGGTGGTGTTGGCAATACATTCAGTGTGGGATAAGTCGCAGCAGTGTTTCCCCAAATCGGCAGAGCGCGAGTGACGAGGAAAAACCCGAGCAAAAGAATCGCAGTAGAAACAAATCCCGCAATCGCAAACATGCGATTGTTTGTTAGGCGAATTTGCCACGCGTTTGTCAGTTCTTGGATTGAACCAAAGCGCTGACCAGAATTCATTTCCATCGCCTTCAACACCGCGCGTTCCACATTTTGTGAAATCCCCGCGTTCAATTGTCGCGGCGGAATCACCTTCGTCCCTGCCGCGCGCATTGGCGCTTCCGGCGGCGTTTGTCCTGTCAGCGCGAAATACAATGTCGCGCCTAACGAGTAAATATCCGAACGTTCGTTTGTGCCTCCGCTGTATTGTTCCGGTGACGCATATCCGGGCGAACCGAATCGCATACTTGCGCCTGTCAGCGCGCCGCTCGCCATCACTTTGGCTATGCCAAAGTCCACCAGCACTGCGCGATGCTGCGGCGTAATGATGATATTTTGCGGTTTGATGTCGCGGTGAATCACATGATTCGTATGCAAGTATTTCACCGCGTCGAAAATTTGCCGAAACCAATTCAGCGCCTCATTTTCCGAAATCGGCGCGCCGCGTTGTTGAACAAGCGCCTCCAAATTTTCGCCTTGCACATATTCCATTACCAAATAGCGCGCGCCGTTCGGTTCGATAAAAAAGTCGGTGACGCGCGGCAGATTGGGATGCGAGAGATGCGCGAGCAAATTCGCTTCGGTTTGAAATTGTGCGTTCGAGTGCGGGTCGTTGGAGAAACTTTCTTTGATGGCAACATACGTATTCAACCCGAGATGTTGCGCGAGGTACACCGCGCCCTGTCCGCCCGAACCGAGCGGCTGGATGATGCGGTAACGATTTTGGAGAAGCGTGCCGGAGGTTAACATGATTTGTATGCCAGATGATTGCGATTCGCGTATCACAAATCGCGAGTCGCAAACCTAAAATCAAAAACTTGTGGTGAGCGCAGCCGAACCATCAAAAATCAGAAATCCAAAATCCTTTCACCCCAATCCACACCACTGTAGCGCCACCGGAACCAACGCGTTCCAGCTATAATCCGCGCGCGCCGGGTCGAATGTGCCAAGCGCGTTCGGCGCGAGCGAGACAAATTCTTGTGACTGCTGTGTGAGCGCCAGTTCATTTACCACCATTTCCTCAATCCAACGCGCGTATCGCGCGTCGCGTGTGATGCTGTATGTTAACGCTAAAAGGGCGATGCTGTAAAGGGGCCAATGCCCTCCATTGTGATAGACGCCCGGCAGATTCAATCCGGGCACAGCAAACCAGATGGGCGAAAAAAATGCGCCGTTCACGGTGGATAAATTTTTGATGCCAAGCAATGTGCCATTCCGCGCGCGGACAGAAGCATTGACTAAAATTCGATTGGTGTGGCGCACGAGCATTTCATCGTCCAAGAGATGTTCGTTGTACAAGTAGCGGCTCAAAAATTCGGGAAACACAGCGGACACATCTTGCGCCAAGGCAAAGCGCGAAAATTTTCCGCACGTCACATATCCGCGCACCTCATCGAAAAAAGAACGATAAGCGCGCTGCGCGGCTGCCACATGTCCCTCGTTCACAGCGCCCAAGCCGAGATTAACCATTGCGCGTCGCGCCAAACAAAACATGCCTTGCGCGTATGCCAGCGCATCGGCGCGTTCGAAAAGCATGGTGTCCACCCAATAACGAAACGCGCCGGGCGGTGAAATGTATAGGTCGTCCACTGCGTGCGTTTCGACAAATTGATGCGCGCGTTCGATGCGCGGCATTTCAATTTTGTGATGCGCGCGCTGTAGCAAATCGGACGCGAGAATGAACAGCAGCGAACTTTCGTCATCATGCGCTTCTAATACTCCCGTCAGTTCGGGCTCCAAAGCCACCGCGCCCCGCACCTGCCCGTTCTCCATTTGCGCTTCCGCAAACCAGCGATAACAATCGCGCAAATAATCCATGTCCTGCAAGCCAAGCGTTCCCCACAACGCATCGCGTAAATAAATTCCCGGATAGAGCCGACTTGCTTTGAGCGCGCGCCGCCCATTCTTTTCCCAATAATTATTTAACGCGCCGTTGCGATAATAAATGAGTAGGTCGCGCCAATTCGAGGAATCGGCGTTTGCGGGCATGGGCGCAAGGAGGGACAAACCCGCGAGCGCAGTCAACTGGAGAAATGCACGGCGCGTGTACATGATGAACTGCTCCAACATCCTATCGAAAATCAAAAATCAAGAATCGAAAATCATTTCACGGCACCCATTCAGGAAATGTATCATTTGCCGGATTATTCGTAAGATTGCGAAGGTTTGAGCCGTCCGCGTTCATGGCGTAGATTTCCCAATTCCCATTCTGTCGGCGCTGAAACAAAATCGTGCTGCCATCCAGAGACCACGCCGGATAATCGTCGTCTTCGCCGCCACTGGTCAACTGCTGCAACCCAGAGCCGTCCGCGTTGATGACAAAAATATCATAGTTCCCATTTCGATTCGATGTGAACACGATGCGCCCATCCGGTGACCAATTGGGGCTTTCGTCGTCTATCCCGGTAGAGCGCGTAACATTCCGTTTGTTGCCGCCGTTTGGATCCGAAATAAAAATATCTGCCGCGCCGCCACCTTCGCATTTCTTGTGCGGAATACTTTCGTATGCGATCCACGCGCCGTCGCGCGACCACGCGGGCGACCAATCGTCGGTATCGCCCGCGCAATCCGGCGACGAAATGCGACGCTGATTCGAGCCATCCGCATTCATCACATAAATTTGTTTGCCGCCGTCACGCAGCGAATAAAACACGAGACGCGAACCGTCCGGCGACCACGATCCGCCCCAATTGATCGTTCCCTGGGTCAGACGATTCTGCGCGCCGTTGACAAAATTCAGCGTATACAGATCGCCGTTATTGATGCTAAAAAGATGTGTGAAAACAATTTGCTGACCCCCTGACGCGGCTGCCCCATCTTCGTTCGGACCTGCGTTCGTTGTGAGTTGGCGCACATTGTCGCCATTGTGGTTCATCACATAAATTTGATTTCCTCCGCCGCGTTCCGACGAAAAAACAATCGCGCCACGCGGCAAGCCGGGTGGTGGTGATGTTGGCGTGGGTGTATCTGTCGGCGGCGCGGCGCAATCCAATCGAAATTGCGCCTGATTCGAAAGCGTCTCTCTCGGTTCAAGCACGCGCACTTGCGCCCAGCCGTTGTAATGAATTTCTTGCCTGCCGCTAAAATCCCATGTTGCCGAAATTTCTACTGTACCCGCGTTATTGAAATCCACTCGCTTGTCATTTGAGACGCGCCCATCGCTATATTCCCAGCGATAGCGGGCGCTGCCCGCCACATTCGCGCGTAACGTTGCTTGAAACACAAAGGTGACAGGACATTGGCTGCTGCGCTCTGGAGACACATTCGCTTGAACGCCGAGAGTAAAGGGAAAGTTGGTCGCGGTTGGCGTATCCGTTGGCACAAAAGTTGGCGTAGGCATCTCTGTCGGAACAAAGGTTGCAGTGTCGCTCGGCGTGAACGTTGGGGTGGCGGATGGGGTGACAGTGCCAGACGGGCTAATGACTGGCGAAACGATTGGCGTCGTAGGATTTGGCGGTAATGTAGTACCGCGCGAGATCGTCGGCTGCGCCCCCGATGTTTCCGTCGCCGTTGGCGTGTGCGTAACGTTTGCCACTCTTGTTGGCGTTGCGGTTCCTCCACCAAAAAATCCACCGAGATATAGTCCGCCCAAAATGATTGCCGCGAGCAAGATGCCGCCAACGAGACTGCCGAAAATGATGGGCATGAATTCTGCGCGGCGCGCGGGCAGAGGGACGGTGGCGGGAGCTTGCGCCGCGATTGGCGGCGCGGTAACCGTCTTGGTCAAGGGCTGCGTCACCGCCGCGTAAACGGATTGGGCGAGGTCGGCGACGGAATTGAAACGCTGCGCGGCATTCAGATTCATCGCCATCATAATCGCGCGTTCGATGCGCGGGGTGACTTGGGGATTCAGTTGCGAGGGGGGGGGGAGAACGGCGCCCGCCGCGCGCATCGGCGTATCCGGCGGAGTTTCACCCGTGAGCGCAAAATACATGGTCGCGCCGAGCGCATAGACATCGGTGCGTCGATCAGTGCCGCCGCTGTATTGTTCGGGCGGCGCATAGCCCGGCGTGCCATAGCCCGTCAATCCGTGCGTGGTGCGCGTGCCGGTCAACACTTTGGCGATGCCAAAATCCACGAGCATTGCTTTGCCATCGGGACGAATGATAATGTTGCGCGGATTGATGTCGCGATGAATGATGGGCTGCGGCTGGATGTGCAAATAATTGACCGCGTTGAAAATCGTCTTGAACCACGTCAGCATTTGATTCGGCGTCAAGCGCCCGCGCGCGGTGACGATATCTTGCAGTGTTTCACCCTCGACAAAATCCATCACGAGATAGCGCGCGCCTTGTCCCGAGCTTGCCGAGGGATCAATAAAAAAATTCGTGACGCGCGGTAAATTTGGATGCGCCAACGTGGCGAGGATTTGCGCTTCTTGCTGGAACGCGACATTCGCCATCGCGTCTGTCGCAAAACTTTCCTTGATCGCGACGCGCGTGTTTAGGTTGACATCGCGCGCGAGGTAAATTTCCCCCATCCCGCCCTGTTTGAGCGAACGGAGGATTTGGTAACGCTGGAGGAGGAGGGTGCCGGGGGGGAGAGCCATGGGAGATTAGAGATTGGAGATTAGAGAGTTGATGACGCGGAGGATTTGATAACGATTTTCAAGGATTGTGCCTAGAGTTCGCATGGTTTGTCTCGCTGTCAAATATGGGACGCCCTCTTGTGATCGCCCTGTCTGGGCAGACACAAGGCGCTGCCCAGACAAAATTGCCCTAAACCACCAAATCAATACTTGCGTACCCAGGTCGCAACGCTGAACCACAGCGCGCGCAAAATTTTGATTGCGGACGATTCTCTGTGCCACAAGACGGGCAGGTGTTTGTATTTTGCGGGATGAGCAAACGCACTGTCGTTCCCTTTTGCAAAATATCAGGCGGCACATTGAATCCCACGATCATTTGCGATTCACTCAACCCGGGATTCAGAGTGGTATGATCAGCTCTAGAAAATCCCAAGTTAGCTCTTGTCGGCAAAAATTCGCTCGCGCCAATTCGAGCGCGCCAGCGTGATGAATCAATTTGCTGCGGACTTGTACTGGCGTTCGAGGCGCCAAAGAGCACGATTAGATATTTGTTCTGTCCTTCGCCGCGCGACACGACGCTCTCAATTCGATAGTGGACGCCATCCACATCGAATTCTTGTTGCTTGGCTTTGGCAGCTTGCGGCTCTGCGGTGTTGAGGAGCGCGAGCAAACCTCCAATTGCTCCGGCGCCGATAAATATCGAAAGCCAGGCAATAAGCGCCCATCCTTGAAAGCCGCGTTGACTGGCGCGCCATCCAGCCCATGCTGGAAATACAAAAGAGGCAAGCACGTACAAGAGCGCCCCAACGATACAACCAAGATTGTCCATCTTTGCTCCTTGCAGTTACCCCAACCTATACCGACAATTTCCACAAAACTTTGCCCCCTCGCGCACCACATTTCCACAATTCGGACAGACGCGTTGTTGCGGCACAGTTGGCGCGGGCGCGGCTTCCGTGAGTGACGCGCGACAGTTGCGACAAAATTTTGCTGTCGCGCGATTTACCGTTCCACAGTTCCTGCACGTTACCGTGTCAGAGACAGGAGCGACGAATGGAGGCGGAACATTCTGCTCGACGATGGGCTGCGGCGCGGGAGCGCGTGTTGTGAGCATACGAATCCCTGTTGGCGCGAGCGCCATACCAAACAACGCGAGGCCCAGCAGCGCGGCGAGAACCCAATCCGTGCGGATGCGATTAAAGAGATAACCCGCGACGTACACGCCGCTCACCGTTTGCGTTTCGCTATTCGGCAGCGTCACGGTAATTTGCACGTTACGCCGCGTGCCGTCTTGCGCGGGGCGCGGCGATTTGAAATCTATCGCATATTCTTTTTGCAACTGTTCCGCAATCAGCAAATACAAATTACGCAGTTCCTCGCCGCCGGGCGAAAAATACGCGCGTCCGCCGGTTTCATCCGCCAATTTTTGCAAACGCTGACGGTCTGCGTCGCTACCCAAGCCGACGGTGTACACCACAATGCCATCTTGTTTCGCCTTGGCAATCGCTTCTTCTAATGTATGTTGGCTGCCGCCCACCAAACCCCACGCGACTTCACGATTATCCTGTCCATCCGTCAAAACAATCAGCGCCTTTTTGCGTACCTCGGCGCGCGCTTGAAATTTTTCCACGCCGACGAACGTCGCGTCATACAATGCCGTGCCGCCGCGCAGCTCAATCGAATCCACCGCGCGTTTGAGAACGGCTTGGTCACTGGTGAAATCGGTCAACGTTTGATTCGCATCGTCGAATTGAATCACAAACGCTTGGTCATTCGCGCGCAGTTGTTCCACAAATGCAATCGCCGCTGTTTTCGCGTCCGGCAATTTTGCGCCCGCCATGCTGCTGCTGTGGTCAATCACCAAACCGACATAAATCGGGTCCGTGCTGATATTGATGGCAATGATTTCGGCGTCGCGTCCATCCTCTTGAATTTTGAAATTTTCTTGAGGCAGCGCTTGAACTGGTTTGCCTTGCGCGTCGGTGATGCTCACAAACGCGCGCACGCGCGGAAATTGCGCGGGATCGAAACCCGTCGCGCGCGCTTGGATTCCCGCTTGCGCCGCAGCGAGTTGCGCGCCGCCCACGAGCAAAAAACAACCAATGAGAAATTTCGCGATATGCTTGAACATATTTCTCACGGACCTTTGATCTGATGCGTGACGGAAATCGCAGCTCTGCCGCACACATTACAATACTTGAACCCCGGGCGATTTGCCGCGCCGCAGTGCGCGCACACGCGTTCCGCGTTCGCGGTGGGTAATGTCAAATTCGCCAGTGAAAATTTTTGCTGCTCGCGCAAATAAGCAATCCCAACCATACTCAATGACACAACCAGCGCGCCCCACAAAAATAATACAGTCGTATCCGAGTACATGATTTGTCCTTGTGCAACGTACCAAGTCGCGATGCCTGCGCCGATTAAAGGCAAACCCATCGCGCCCACCTTGACGCGCGTTGTAACATTGAGCCATCCTTTGACAAGCGTATACAGCGCGAGCAGCGGTCCGCCCAGAAAAATAGCAACCGTAAGCGCAATGCTAACCAGAATGGCAACGATAAAAAGTTTGATGATAGATTCCATCGCATCATCATCCATAACATCTCGCGAATAGCAAATAGCAAATCGTCACTATCGCACTATCACACGATTGCACTATCGCACTAACCCGCCAATCACCCAATCACCCAATCACCCAATCTCCAATCTCTAATCTCCAATCTCTCTTTCACCGCTTTCCCCGTTTCCGCAGCAGCAGCACCGTCTTGCCCAACTGCACGCGGTCTCCATCCTCCAACGTTTCCCTTCCGTCAATCGGCTTGGACTGCTGCTCTCTGCTTCGCCCCAGCAATACCGCGCGTCCGTTTTTACTTTCGATCTGTACCGCGTTTCCTATCAAATGCACCACCGCCGCGCCGCGCGGTTCCACTTCATTGTCATACAGCGGAATATCATTCCCATCCGTGCGCCCAATCGTCATGGGCGATTTCACGAGATTGAAATCTTTGCCCTCTTGTTTGCCGCGCATCACTTTGAAATACGCGTTGACGAAAACGATTTCGACGAGCGCGATCAAGGAACCGATGCATGCGCCGACGAGAACCAAGCCAATGCCCGCCGCGAGATTCTGCGCTTGCAAAGAGTCTGCCGTGTTGTTCAAAGCAAATTGCGTCAATCCTTCAAACAGCGCGCCGCCCACAATTCCGCCGAGCGCGCCGCCAACGACGCCATAACTGATTTTGCGCGGCGCGCGTGTCGCAATGCCTTCGCTCGTTCCCACAATCGCGCCGAGCAACCCCCAGCCAATCGCGCGTCCCACGAAACCACCTTGCGTCAACAAAAATAATCCTTCGCCAATCGCCAAACCGACAACGCCGCCGATTGCGCCAATCGCCGCGCCGCGCGCGATTCCCAAAAGCATCGGCGCCCAGCGTTTGCCCAGCGCGCCGTCCACCGCGCCCAATGCGCCGCCGATGCCCGCGCCCGCGAGCAAACCAATCAACAATTCCCAAACGAAATTGTTTTGCGTAAGGTCCGGCAGCGTTCCCGCGACGAGATACGCGGCGAGTCCGCCGAACCCGCCAAACACGATGTTGTAGTAAATGCGAAAGGGACGGGACATGATTTGACTCCTGAGAATAAAGTGAGCAGTGAGCAGTAATCAGTAACCAGTAATCGGTAACCAGTAACGCGATGCGCCGCGCATCCGTTTATCCGCTTATCCGCTTTCCCTATCCGCTGTCCACTCTCCCCTCCTCAAATTTCAAAAATTTTTTTCTTGGAGGACATAGCCCCCCAAATCTCCCGTTCAGAACCAGAGGATACTACTGGGCACAACGAAAACCGATATTGAAGTTACGCTTGTCGGGCGCGTTGGAGTTACGGTCCGCCGAGCGAACGAGGGCTTGATTGCTGTCGAATGCTTCGCCTTGCATAATCATTTCTCGGTCAAGAGTTTCAGTGGTGACTCAAGACAAGGCTCAAGTGGACACCGCAGATGTTATACGTTCTGCACTCATTACGGCGCTGCATTAACAACACACCGTACGGTGAGAATGTTGTTTGGAATGAATTGTAATCTTCCATAGATGGTTGACGTGAGAAATGTCAGATCTCTAAAATATCCAACAACGCCACCCTGTTCACCACCTTCCACGTATTCATACAGATTGTCCTTTTGAGGGTTAACAGAATTATGTCGTTGTTCGATCTCGGGATTTGTCACAGCTGCGTTGCGTTCCGCCAATGTTGGCAGTCGCTTCCCTGCCCATTGACAGTATCTCTGAGCTTCCTCATAAGTGATTTGAGTAATATCGGCATTAGGATCTGCCGCACCTTCTCCTGTCGGATTACGCCAGCTTGCGCCTGGAACTGTTTTTGTTTGTGGCCCACCAGTGCCAGTATTTGTGTATACGTCAGAGAAACCACGGCTTTCTGCAAAAGTGAATAAACCCGTTGCATTGACAAATTTTTCGAACATACCGACACTTACTGGTCGTTTATCAATCTTGAAAAAGTTGCTACCATCCGACACCAGAATCATCAAGGCGGAATCTGGACTGACATTCATCTTGGTAGATGTTGGTCTTGCAATCGAACCAGATCGTTGTGTCGCTGTTGGTAGAATGACATCTGTCAACACAGGACTTGGTACAAGAGTCGGTTTGGATATGGATGCACTGATCGCAATCAGTGTGTTGGTTGGAATCCTCGTTTCCGTTGGTGGAATTGATGTTCCCGTCATCACAACAGGTGTTTGCGTTGGCTGCGGCAGAGCTGTTGCAATCACAATAACCGTTTCTTTGACGCTCAGCACTTGGGCGATGCTTGTCGGATGTATTGCAACGGTAATTTGTGCCGGCGCAGGTGGTGACTCCGGAGATGCAAGTGGCAAGAGATTTGGCACTATCAACAGCGCAATGATAACTAGCACGCCCAAACCCAAAATCCAGCCCCAAGGAAAACTCGACGCAGGTTTTGACGCCGTTGCCAGAGTTGGCTCCCATGTCGTTGGCAGCGGCTGTGGATGTCCAAGGGGCAGAACAGTCACTGTTGGCGCAGACGATGCGGGTAGAGTGTGGGTCTGCGCTTGCGGCGCGGGTAGGGTCAACGATTGCTTCATCAGCGCGGTATTTTGAAAACGCCCCTGCGGATTAATCTCCATCGCCTTCAAAATCGCGTTCTCTACATTTTGCGAAATGCGCGCGTTGTATTGGCGCGGCGGGATGAGCGGCGCGTTGGTGATGATGCGTTGAATAGATTCGGGCGGCTCGACAGCTGTCAGCACATAGTACAATGTCGCGCCGAACGCGTACATGTCACTGCGCGCGTCGGTGGGCGCATTGCCGTACTGTTCGGGCGGCGAATAACCGGGCGAGACGGCGCGCGCCCCTGTCGTCGTCGGCATCCCGGGCAATGCCGCTTTGGCAATGCCAAAATCTACGAGCGTCGCATTATTTCGCGGTGTAATGATGATATTGTCGGGTTTGATGTCGCGGTGAATGATGGGCGGGTTGTTACTGTGCAATTCAGTGAGCGCGTCGAGAATTTGATTCGCCCACACCAACGCCTGCGCTTGCGCGAGCGCGCCGTTCTGCTGCACGAGTTGGCGCAGCGTGGAACCCGCGACAAATTCCATCACCAAGTACTGCTGTCCGTTCGCTTCGATAAAGTAATCGAGGATTTGCGGCAGATGCTGATGACGAATATGCACGAGGATTTGCGCCTCGCGTTGAAATTGTCTTTGCGCGGCGACGGACGCGTCCAGATTTTCCTTGACCGCGACGACGCGCTGCAAATTCAAGTCCAGCGCTTGATACACCGCGCCAAAGCCGCCTTGTCCGAGCAAGCGTTGGATTTGATATCGTTGATGCAAGATTTGATTAGTGAAAAGAGCCATGAGCGCTCCAATTAAAAATTATGGTAATTGTTCAACCTGAATCGAATCTATTTGCAGCGTGTCCCACGGACAAGCGAACCCTTGTCCCAGCTCTACCGGATTCCCGAGCCAAATTGCATTTGCGCGGTAAGCGGTTGGGCTCGAGACGAACACAATATCATCATCTAACGCGAGCTGATATCGCGCCTCTTGATATGTAATGACCAGCTCGTGCCAGTTTGTATCTGTTCCCAGAACCGAGATGCGATTTTGATTTTCACCGCCCGATCGAAACTTTAAATACAAGCCATCTTTGTCGTCTTGCCACACACCGACGCTGATTCCGTGTGCCTCTTGTGACATCGCATATGAATTGGTTCGTTCCTCTGACCAACGCGGCGGAACCGCAAAACTCGTCAGCATGATTCCGACTCCGCATACTTTGACCGCAGCATAGCGAAAACGCGCCGTCATACGATAGTCTCCATTCGCCGGAAAAGGATTAGCGCGAGTTGTCAGGTAAGGAAAATTTGTGCCTGCGCTGCTCATTTGCAAAATTCCTTGATGCACACCCAGAATCCCATCGTCCGCTTCAATATCCCAATGATTCAAACTACTTTCGTCAAAGTCGTCCTGAAAGATTGTTGTCGGTTGCAAAGGCAATATAGGGGCTGGCGTGTTTGTCGCAGTCGGGACCGAGGGTGGTGTGTTTGTCATAACCGGGTTCAAGGTTGGCGATGGCGTCGGATTGGTTCGAGTTGCGCTTGGCGTCCAAGTCGGCGCCGCGGATACGGCAGTTTGCCCAACAAAAGTTTCTGTTGACACGCCATTCGTTTTTGGGGTCAACACGCCGACGGCTAAACCGACACCGAGAACGAATGCCAACACGCCAAACACAGTGGCTACGATCCACAACGCGGGGCGCGGCGTCGTCAGCCCGCGTGAGATTTGAATATGCGCTCCTGATTGACCAATGGGCGGCGCCGTAACAGTGCGTCCGCGCAGCGCATTCCGCATTTCGCTGACGGACTGGAAACGGTTTTGAGGATACACTCCCATCGCCTGCATGACCGCATCGCTAACCGCGCGCGAAATTGCCGAGTTGACACCGTGCGGCGGTTTGAGTGGAACGCCACCAGACGCGCGCGTCGGCGCTTCCGGCGGCACATTTCCCGTCAAAAGAAAATACAACGTCGCGCCGAGCGCATAAATGTCGCTGCGCGCGTCCGTTGTGCCTTGTCCGTATTGTTCGAACGGCGAATAACCGGGCGTGATGCCGCGCGCTGCCGCGGCGGTGGGGACTCCCGTTACCGCTACTTTGGCGATGCCAAAGTCCACCAAAATAGCGCGGTCGTCGGGCGTAACACGAATGTTCGCGGGCTTGATGTCGCGATGAATGACCGGTGGCTGCCGCTTGTGTAGATATTCGAGTGTATCTAAAACTTGGAATGCCCAATGCTGCGCTTTGGCTTCCGAGAGCGGTCCGAGACGCGCGACGCGCGCCTGCAAATCTTCGCCGGGAATAAATTCCATCACCAAATATTGCAGACCATTCGGTTCGATGAAATGGTCAACCACCTGCGGCAAGTGGTCGTTATGCAGCTGCGCCAACAGGTGAGCTTCGTCTTGAAACTGCGCTTGCGCGGCGGGCGACGCGTCAAGATTTTCCTTGACCGCGCAAAGGCGATTCAAATGCAAATCGAACGCGCGATACACAATCCCAAAACCGCCGCGCCCCAGTTCGGCTTGGATTTGATAACGCTGACGCAAGATTTGATTCGGCGCGAGAGGCATGATGAATCCGAGACCCGTAATTGATTGATCGCGAGCGGTCAGTCTGCGGCCAATGTCTTGCCGCAGCCACGACAAAATTTTGCCCCGACGCGATTGGGATTGAAACAATTCGCGCACCATGCGTCGAGTTCGTCTTGCGGCGCCGCGCGTTCGCCGTTGTTGGCATATTCGCCGAGAGAAATTCGTTTTGCCATAAACAAAAAGTAGGGGCGAAGCATTTGCATAAGCAGCTGTTTAGATTTCGCATTCGCGTTTGCAAATGCTTCGCCCATCCTGTACGCAAGCGACGCGCAAAGTCTTAGGACCCCCGCTGGTCTTTTTTCTCTTGCGTGAGCCGATACAAATAATCGCCGACGAACCAGCCCACCAAACCATTCAACGCGCCGAAAACATACATCGTCGGTTCCGCCCACGGCGCCAAGCTGGAAGAATGCGCGCCGATGGTAAAAATCACCGTCGCGATAAAACCCATCAGAACGCACCAAATCGTATCCAGATGCGATTGCGCGACGCTGTAATAGCGCGGCTCCCCCTTGCCGACAAAATTAGGTTGCAAATACGCCCAACCCATCATGATCAAGCCAGTAATGAACGCCGAAAAAATTACAACTTGAATGCTGACCTGCAACTGGTCCAAGCCGCCGAGCGACATGCTAGAGACCCAAAACGCCGCGATCGCCAAGGGCGTAAAAGTCGCCAGTGGCGTCCACACGCGCCGCGTGGCAACATACGCCAGAACCCCAATCGTCGCGAGCAGCGGATATTGAATGTCAAAGCGCGGATTGGCTTGCGCGATGGCGCGTGCAAAGAACGCCACGAGGGTCAAGCTCACCAGCGCGATGCCGCTGAGCAAAGCCACGAGTTTACTATTGCTCAAGCGCGCGCTCGATTCCGCCAAGCTCTGCGTCAAACTGCGCGTTTTCGTTGCGCCGCCGGAACCCGCAAACGGCGGCGCGCCGACTTGGATAGGGCCCGAATAGATGGGGCCCGCGGGATAGGTTGGACCGCCCTGCGCGCCAGACAGCGCGGTGGTGAACAGTTCCATCGTCTGCCAACGCTGCTGCGCTTGCAACTGCCGTCCGCTTTCCACCACGCGCTCAAAGGTGGGCGAAACATTCGGCAAGATGGAACGCAGCGGCGGGAGATTAAATGGGTCATTCGAGGGATCATGTCCACTCGCCAAAACATACATTGTCACCGCCAGAGAATACACATCGCTCCGCGCGTCCGTTTGACCCTTGCCGTATGCTTCGGGCGGCGCAAAACCCGGCGTGCCAAACTTTTGCGTGTCTTGCGCCTTGCCCGGTTTGAATTTGCGCGCAATGCCGAAATCAATCAGTTTGATGCGTCCCTGTTTGTCGAGCATCACATTGCCCGGTTTCATGTCGCGGAAAATAATCGGCGGATCTTGCGAATGAAGATAGTGCAGCGCGCTCGCGATTTGCTGCCCCCAGCCCATCACCTGCGCTTCCGGCACGCGGTGATATTGCTGCAAATACTCTTCCAGCGTCACGCCGTCAATAAAATCCATCACCATGTATTGATTCATCCCTTCGCGAAAATAATCGCTGATTTTGGGCATGTTGGGATGGTCGAGCCGCACGAGCATCTGCGCTTCCTCTTCAAACATTTCCGCGCCGATTTTTTGCTCGGCGGGATTGGTGTTGCGCGCCGGCGAATACTCTTTGATGGCGACGCGTTTGTTGGCAATGTTGCCGTCGAGCGCGCCATACACCGCGCCCATCGCGCCGACGCCCAGCGCTTTGCGAACCTCATACCGTCCGCTCAACCTCTGTCCCGAACGCAGATTTTCGATTTGGACGCCATCCACCGTTGGCGCGCGGCACGTCGCGCAAAAACGCGCCGTATCGCGATTTTGGGAATTGCACCATTTACAGTTCATTGAGAATCCTCCTTGTACATATTCAGCTCCGGTTCAGCGTTATCCGCACATGCGCACATGCGTGACAGTTGACCAGATTTTTCGAGTGCTATATGATTCCGCTGGAGGACGAAATGAAACGCACTCAAATCTATCTCTCTGACGCTCAATGGGAACAATTGGATGCGCTCAGTCGCCAGCAAGATACATCGGTCGCCGAATTGATTCGCCGCGCGATCACCCGTGTCTATCCGGCATCCCGCCAAACTCAGTTTGCGCGCGTCCTTGACCCCGTCATCGGGATGTGGGCAAATCATCCGGAACTTGGCTCCACCGATTCTTATATTCGCTCGCTGCGTCAAGATGATCGCTTGGCGCGCTTACTACCGTGAAATATCTTGTTGATAGTGATGTGCTGATCAATGTTTTTCGCAATAATCTTGTTGTTGCGGATGAACTCAAGCATCTTATGGGCAACACAATTAAAAGTCGCATGATGGATTTGACGCTTTAGCGGGTTAACAGTTAGCAACCGCATAAATGCTCGAATCCAATGCTACGAACTCTATTTGTGTTGTCTATTAATCAAGCCCGTCACACACTCTGTTTTTCCCCAATTACAAAGGCGGAAATTTATCACGGTCTGCGCGCGGGGCAAGAAGAACGCACGGCACAGTTGTTTGCCGAAATGGGATGTTTGGACATTGACGAGCAAATTGGCCAAAAGGCAGGCGAATACCTCAGGTCCTTTCACAAGAGTCACGGCACACAGTTAGCCGATGCGCTGATTGCTGCCACAGCTTTTCATGCAAAAGCGGTGTTATTCACACTAAATCGTCGTCATTACCCCATGACGGATATCCAGTTCCACGACATCACATAGCGGGTCTTGCTTTCGAACCTAAAAAATCCATCTCACAATCAACGGATTTGGAGCGGTGAATACCTGCATCTTGGCGCGATCGCGTTTTCAAGACGTGGCAGGTTTTGGCAGGAAACCTGTCACGTCTTGTTGTTTATCCGTTCATCCGTTTTCAATATCCGTTGGCAATCTCCCCCCCCCCAAAAAAAATTTTTTAAACGTTCAGAAATCAGAAAACAGAAAACAGAAGTCCAGAACCAGAGGGACTACTGGGCACAACGAAAACCGATATTGTCGTTGCGACTGACGGGCGTGCGGCTGTAACGGTTCGCCGCGCGGACGATGCCTCGACTGTCGTAGAACGAGCCGCCACGCAGCACGCGATGTTCCCCCGAACTCGGACCCTTGGGATTCTCGCGCGGTGAATTGCTATAGTAACTCGCGTCATACCGATCATTCACCCATTCCCACACATTCCCCGCCATGTCCAGCGCCCCATACGCACTCGCACCGGATGGAAAATTGCCCACAGGCGCGGTATCCTCATATCCATCATCCACATTTTTGTTCGACCAACCAAAGTTGGTATTGCGGTCGGCAAAGTTGAGCAGACCTCCCTCAGGCGATTGATTGCCCCACGGATAGATCCTCCCATCCATTCCCCGCGCCGCCTTTTCCCATTCCGCCTCCGTCGGCAAACGCTTCCCCGCCCATTTGCAAAATGTGTCGGCGTCATTCCACGAAACATAAATCACGGGATAATTGGCGTACTGCGCGTTCCCGTAATAGGAAGCGCGCGTGTACGATTTCGATTCGCTCGGCGGCGCACACGCGCCCGCGTCCACACACAGTTTGTATTGCGCGTTCGTCACCTCGTGCTGGTCCATCCAAAACGCGTCGAGATTCACTGTGTGTTGCGGTCTTTCCACGTCAATCCAATCGCCCGAACAACTGGAACATTCTTTTTTCAACTGTTCTTTGGCGTCAGCGATCTGTTGGTCAGTGCTGCCCATCGTAAATTCGCCTGCGGGAACGAAAACCATCGGCGCGTTGTCCCTACCTCGATTTTCGACTTGGCCCCCTTGCGGCGCGGCAGTCGGCGGCACGGCAGTCGGTTGTGCTGGAGCATTGAAAATCTGCGGCGCTATGAACAAGCCAATTACCACGAGCGCGCTCAAGGTCAAAACCCAGCCCCACGGAAAACTTGGCGCGGTTTTGGCGGGCGGCGGAGATGGCTGTCGTATCGGCGGCAGGGGCTGCGGGCGCGCGGGCGCAGGAGAGAGAATCGGCGCAGGCGCAGTTGGCGCGGGCTGCGGGCGCGCCGCGGCTTGTTGCGGCTGCGGCGGAATTGGCGCAAGCGGCATACTCGCTCCGCTCAACGCGCGCTTGAACGTCAACACATCCGCATAACGGTCATTCTGAAAGGGTTTCAACGCGATCGTTAGCGCCTCCGCAACGTGCGGCGACAGCGCAGGATTGAGCCGTTGAATCGGAATAAGCGGGTCGCTCGCTGCGCCCACGCGGTCGGGCGCAGGCGGCGGCGTTTGCGCGGTGAGCAGCTCGTACAGCGTCGCGCCGAGCGCATAAATGTCGCTGCGCGCGCTCGTGTGCTGTCCCCCCATGCCGTATTGTTCAATCGGCGCGTAACCGGGCGTCACCGCGCGCTGCGAACTCGCCGTCCCTTGCGTCGTCTGTTTGACCAAGCCAAAATCCACCAACTTGATTTCGCCTTCGGGCGTCAGACGAATGTTGGCGGGCTTGACGTCGCGGTGCAGAATCGGCGGGGTCTGACGGTGCAGATACATCAACGCGTCGCACGTTTGCAAACCAAAACCCAACGCTTGCGATTCGAGCAGCGGACCCCCACGTTTGGTCAACACCTCTTGCAGGTTTTGTCCCGGCACAAACTCCATCGCCAAGTAGCCGTTCCCGCCGAGTTCGAACATTTCAAAATAGCGCGGCAGATTCGGATGCTGCAAGAGGCGCAAAATCTCAAACTCGCGGCGAAACGCGCGAATGCTGTCCGCATCAAATGTTTCTTTCAAGGCGACGGGCGCGTTGGTTTGCAGCGCGGCGGCTTCATACACCGCGCCAAAGCCGCCGTGTCCGATGAGCCGCGCGACGCGATAAGCGCCGACGATGGCGCCGGGGTTTTGCAGCGGCATGGCAAATTTGAGCGAACGTCCGCAGTGGATACAGTTGTTGGCGCCGTCACGGTTTTGTGTGCCGCAGCCCGTACCGGTGCGCAAGTCTAGACAGATGAGCATGGTTGGACTCGATAGAAATTATTTCTAGAAATCTCTTGACCGCCAAAAGAATCGGCGTACAATCGAATGTGTGTGATAGTTGTGAATACGATGCTTACACTTTCACCCGATACCTCTCCCGCCGCTGAACGCGTTCAAATCGAACTTTTGCGCCGCGCGCCCGCGTGGCGCAAAATGGAAATGGTCGCGCAACTTAATGCCACCGTGCGGCTCTTGATGCTTGACGGCTTGCGCGCGCGCTATCCGAATGCCTCGCCCGCCGAACTGAAACGCCGTCTTGCAGAGCTCGTGCTTGGGACAGAGCTCGCGGCGCGCGCTTATGGAAAACTCTATGAATCCAGCGAGCCATGACCCTGAGCCAATCACTGTGACCTTTCTCGTCATTGACGCGCTCGACGCGCTGGGCGCGCCATATTTGATTGGCGGCTCGCTCGCCAGCGCGCGGTATGGCATTCCCCGCGCGACGATGGACGCAGACCTTGTGGCAGAGCTGCGACATGAACATGCCGAACCTCTTGCACAGGCGCTCACACCCGCGTTCTATGTTGACACAGAATCCATTCACAAAGCGATTCGCGACCAGCGCAGTTTCAACCTCATTCATCTTGAAACGATGTTCAAAGTGGACATTTTTATTCGCAAGCCACGCGCCTTTGACCAATCGCAATTTGCGCGCCGCGTGCGAGCAACGCTGTCAACCAGCCCCGAACGCTCGGCATACATAGCCAGTCCCGAAGACACCGTTCTCGCCAAATTGGAATGGTACAAAATAGGCGGTCAGATGTCTGACCGGCAATGGCGTGATATTCTTGGCGTCCTCAAGGCGCAAGCTGAAAACCTCGACCTTGCCTACTTGCGCTTGTGGGCGAAGCGCCTACAAGTACCCGACCTGCTCGCTCGCGCACTGCTGGAAGCGGGGCTCGCAAATTGATTGGCTGGGTCCTCCTTTTCAGACTCACGAGAATCTTTGCGATTCATGCGATGTATTCTCATCGCCCATCGCACGACTTGAGTTTGAATGTCACGCGCGCCGCGCACCCGTTCATCCGTTTTCTCGCGCTGTATTCTAGCGCACAATCCGTTGGCAATCTCCCCCCCCCAAAAAAAAAATTTTTAAACGTCCAGAAATCAGAATACAGAAAACAGAAACCCAGAACCAGAAGGAACTACTGGGCGCAGCGAAACCCGACCCTGTCGTCGCGATCGTCGGGAACAACCCTATTGCGAAAAGCCGCACGCACGACGGACGCTACATTGAGCCAAGAACCGCCGCGCAACACGCGAGAATCGCCCGAACTCGGTCCCTTTGGATTCGCGCGCGGCGAATTGCGATAGTAATTCTCGTCGTACCAATCGTTCACCCACTCCCACACGTTTCCCGCCATGTCCAGCGCTCCATACGGACTCGCGCCGTTCGGGTATTTGCCAACCTCTGTCGTGTCGCCCACCACTTGATTGTTATTGACGCGAGTTTGGTCAAATTCGTTCCCCCACGGATAGATTCTGCCATCCGTTCCCCGCGCCGCTTTTTCCCATTCCGCTTCCGTCGGCAAGCGTTTGCCTGCCCATTGGCAAAATGTGTCGGCATCATTCCACGAAACATAAATGACAGGATAATTGGCGTACTGCGCGTTCCCGTAATAGGAATCGCGCGTGTACGATTTCGCTTCGCTCGGCGCTTGACATGCGCCCGCGTCCACGCACAGTTTATATTGCGCGTTCGTCACTTGGTGTTGGTCTATCCAATAGTCATCGAGATAGACCGCGTGCTGCGGCTTTTCGTCATCGAACGCGTCCGTAGCGCTATCCGCGCTGCCCATCGTGAACTCGCCGGCGGGAACGAAAACCATCGGCGCGTTGTCCTTGCCGCGGCGCTGCGGCTGCCCCACTGTGCCAGTGTCGCTCGCCGTCGGACTCGTTGGGTTCACCACCACCGTCTGCGGCGCAACGATTGTTTCACGCACAACGACGGTTTGGCGAATGACCGTTACATCGTCGCGCGGATTAAATCCACCGCTCGCGCCGAAACCGAGCAGCGCGAGAACGAGCATTACGCCCGCGCCGCCGAACGCCCAGAGCCAGACGCGCGGTTTTGGTTTGGTCCGCACCGTGGCGCCGCAATACGCGCAATAATACGCGGTGGACGGAATTGTTTTATGACAGTTAGGACATGACATGGTTTATTGATGCGCGGACAACGGATACCGATAACGGATAAACGGATACCGCGCGACTCGCATCCGATTATCCGTTTTCAAAATCCGTTGTCCGCGTCCCTCACAACCCTCTTCCACATTCCACGCAGTATGTCGCGGCAGGCAATGCCGCCGTGCCGCAGTCCGCGCAAAAGCGTTCGACGCCGAGTTTGTGCACGCACGCTTGGCAATAAATTTCGCCGCTCGAGTTGGGCTGTCCGCAGTGGGGACAGGCGCGCGTGTTTTGCATCGGGAGCGTGGCGGGCGCAAGCGACGTTTGCGCCGTCGTTGGCAGAGGCGCGGACGACGCGCGCTTGAGTTGGGCGATTTGATTTTGCATCGCGCGCGCCGTTTGCCAGCGCGCTTGCGGCTGTATTTCCATCGCCTTTTCAACGGCGATTTCCATCACGCTCGAGATTTTTGGATTCAGCGCGCGCAGCGTCGGCTGTTGCCGCGGATTCAGCAAACGCCTCGGCACATCCAATGGCGCGCGGCCCGTCAACAGATGATAGAGCGTCGCGCCGAACGAGTAAATATCCGAACGCGCGTCGGTGTGCATCCCCGGCGAAAATTGCTCGAGCGGCGCGTATTCGGGCGTTCCCATCCCGCGCATTGCGGTCGCCGTGTTTGGATTGTTCGCGTCAACCAGTTTCACCAAGCCAAAATCCACCAACACCACTTTGCCGTCACTTTTCAAGATGATGTTGGCAGGTTTAATGTCGCGATGAATGATGTTTTGCGCGTGGATATATTCGAGCGCGTCGAGCGCCTGGTCCGCCCACGCGCGCACCGCGCCTTCGTTGATGGCGCCGCTTGCGGTCACCGCGTCATACAAATTTTGCCCCGCGATAAATTCCATCACCACATATTCGTTCCCGTTCGCGTTGAAAAAATCATACACATGCGGCAGGTTCGGATGCGAGAGCGCGCCGAGGATTTGCGCTTCGCGCTGAAATTGCGCGTGCGCCTGCTGGAGCCCTTGCGGCGTCGCATTCGCGTCGGGCGTGCGCTCTTTGATGGCGACGACGCGCTGCATCACCGTATCCGTGGCGCGATAGACCGAACCCATGCCGCCTTGTCCAAGCAGGGCATGGATTTGGTAACGCTGGTTGAGGAGTTGACCGGGGAGGAGAGCCATGATTTTTAGACCCTCATAGTTTGTTTAGCAAATCTCGAATCGCTTGATTGTTTGGGTCCAAGCGCGCCGCCTCTTGCAATTCGCGTTTCGCGTCGGCGCGTTGATTCAAACGCGCGTAACAGAGACCCACAAAAAATTTCGTGTCAGCATCTTTTGGGTCGAGCCGCGACGAATCTTGGAACGCTTTGAGCGCGTCCTTGAATTTATTTTGTTCGTACAACGCCAAACCGAGCGCGTACGGACCCAAGGGATTCTTGGGTGCGAGCTGCATCAATCTGTTTGCCCATTTTGCCGCGTCGCCGAAACGTTTCGCGCGTTGATGCACGACGGTCAATAAATAATGCGCGGCTTCATTTTTGGAATCGAGCTTGACGACGCGTTCCAATTCGCTTTGCGCGGCAGAGAGCTGCTTGGCATTGAGATAACAGCGCGCCAAGGTGAGATGCCCAAAGACCGAATCCGTTTGCGCGTCCAGAAATTTTTTCACGTGCGGAATCGCCCGGTCATGCTGTCCCAACTCTTGATGCACCAGACCGAGCAGCAAGTAGGCGAACGGCTGCGGATTGTATTTCAAGGCGGTTTCAAGAGATTGAATCGCTTTGCTCGATTGCTTTAAACGCGCGTATGCCCAGCCGAGTTCCGCGTGCAAATCGCCGTCTTGCGGATATTTCGCAAGCCCGCGCTGCAACACTTGGACGGCTTGACTCTCGCGGTCAAGCTCGATGAGCGAATCGCCCCAGTTGTAATAGAGCGCCGCACCCTCAAAACCGCCCGCCACTGCCTGTTCGAACGCGTTGACGGCGTTTTGATATTCTTTGCGTCGCGCGAACGCGTTGCCCAATTCAAATTGCATTTGCGGCGAGAGCTGCGGCAAGGCAGAAGGTTGCGCGGGCAAGGGCAAACCCGTTAGAACGACAACAAATTTCGTGCCGCATTTTTGGCAAAATTTCGCGCCCGCGCGATTTTCCCACAAACATTTCGGACAACGCAGGCGCCCGCTTGGCAGTATCATCGGCGTCATTGCGGCGACGGGTGGAGCAACGGGAGGGGCAACAGGTGGAACGAAAGGCGACGGCGCGGCAGGTGGAGTGACAGGCGGCGCCACAGGATGAATTGTCGGCGCAGACGAAACGTTTCCGAGCGTCGCGCGCAGCGCGTCGGTCAATTCTCGCGCTGTCGGATACCGCGCGAGGGAATTGAGCGCCATCCCTTGCAAAATCACCTGTTCGAGCGCGGGCGAAATTTGCGGATTCAGTTGACGCGGCGGCGTGAGGCGCTCTTTTTGCGAAACGATATCCAACGCTTCGGGCGGCACCGTCTGCGTGACCATGCAGTACAGCGTCGCCATCAAGGCATAGACATCGGAATAGGTATTTGTGCCGCCGCCATATTGTTCCGGCGGCGAAAAGCCAGTCGAGACGCCTTTGGCGATGCGCGCGGTCTGTTTTTGCGGATTGTATTCTTTCGCAATTCCGAAATCCACCAAGACCGCGCGCTGGTCGGGCCGAATTTTGATGTTGGTCGGCTTGATGTCGCGATGAATGATCGGTGGATTCTGGCTGTGCAGATACGCGACGGCTTCGCTAATTTCAATCATCCACTGCGTCGCTTGCGGCGGCGGAATAATCCCCTGTTGAATTAAATCCGCGAGGTCGCGTCCTTCCACAAAATCCATCACCAGAAACCGCGTGTTATGTTCCGTAAAAAAATCACTTACGCGCGGGAGCGACGGATGATACAAACGCGCCAGCAATTCCGCTTCCAATTTGAATTGCTTTGTTGCTTCGGAGGAGGAATCAAAACTTTCTTTGAGCGCGACGGTGCGCCCAGAGAGACGCGTATCTTGTACCAAGTACACCGCGCCATAACCGCCTTGCCCTAAAATTTTTACGACGCGGTAACGCGCCGAAATCATTTGACCGGGATTCAAAGCCATCTCTGCCTCACTCGTCCCAAGCCGCCGCCAAACGCAAACGTTCGTCGCGGTCCAATGTCGCGAGCTGTTCGCGGCGGAGCCATTCAATCAAATTAATCGCAATCCATTGGTTGCCTTGATTCAAACCTGCGCGCGTGGTGGCGTACGTCACCACCTCTTGGGCGCGCGGATGCTCGCCATTTTGCGCTTGTTGAAAGAGCCAATGGCACAAACGATACACCGCCACTTTAGCCGCATCCGTTGCCTCGAGCCCAATCACGCGCGAATTGGTCGGGCTGGTAAACAATTCGATCCAATGCGCGTTCAAAAAATCTTGCCACTCTGCCGCCGCGAAAATTAACGGCAGCTCATCCGCCGGGATGTGCAGCGTCTGCGTCACTTGCTCGCGTTGGAAAAACGGCAGCGCGCGCGCGGGCGAAACGCGCAGCTCGCTATA
Source organism: Anaerolineae bacterium (assembly GCA_021463195.1). Taxonomy (GTDB): domain Bacteria; phylum Chloroflexota; class Anaerolineae; order UBA4142; family SHND01; genus SHND01. The sequence goes on along the minus strand of JAJTXZ010000033.1, from coordinate 13,271 downwards.
GTACGGGCGAAGCGTTTTGACAATCTGACTCGGCAAACCTGCCCCGCGAAATTGGACAAATTTGATAAAGCGTTCAAAGGCGGGATTGTCCGCTTCGGGGCGCTGATGTGTCATCCGCCTTACCAGTTGACGCGCCAAATCCCACTGACACGGCAGATAAAATTCTTCGCGCCCGAAATCGCTCAACAATTCCGCATACGCGGGGTCGGCTTGCCACGCCAAGAGACGGTCGCGTTCAACCAGCGTGATGAAAAAAACCTGCTGCATCTTGGTCAACGCGCGCAAGGGACGCAACTGCTGCAAATCGGCAAGTCCATCCACAATCAAAACGACGCGCGCATGTTCCGCAATCAAGTACTGGATGAGTTCGCGCAGCGCGCGGAAAAGCACCTCGCCGCGTGTCGCCGCTTCGGCAGCGTCGGGCATGGGGCGCTTGGTCTCTTTTTTCGTGCGTCGAATTTCAAACAAATTCAAATCGCCGAACGGGGTTGGAATCGGGGGCAGTTGAATTTCTAATTTTGGAAACGAAAATTCGAGCGCGGTTTCGGTCTCGTGTTCCCCGCGCGTTTTTTCAAAATCCTGAACATAGTCCTTTACATAGCGCGTAACCGTCTTGGACATTTTTTGGCTAATGGGTCCCGAATGTTCCTTTAGCCCCAACATGAACTCTTCGACGACGCGCGCGTCCTCTTCGTCCAGATCGCGTTCGCGCAAACTCAAAATCGCGACGAGGTTCGCGCTTTTGTCGTGATGCAATTCATCGCGAATCGCGTGCGCGACGCGGGTCATACCGCAGCCGCGCGCGCCGCGCAAGAGAAATGTCGCGCCTTTGGTGGTAAATTGCCGATGCAGAATGTCATTGATGATATTTTGAATCCGCGCGCCGCGCTCTTGCTGAAACAGTTCCGCCTTTGCCGCGCCCAGCGCTTCCGTCAATGGAATGTGCAGCGGCCCTGTAATGGCGGGACGCCGCGCGACGCGAAAATCGGCGCGCGCAATCATCGCATTGCCGCAATACGAACAAAATTTTCCATTGGCGCGATTCAACTTGCCGCAAATCGGACACGGCACGCGGTCACCCAGAGGAGAAATGGGACGCAGCAGCGCCGCTTTCATTTCCGCCGCGCTTTGGTAACGCGCATCGGGTTCCAGCGCCATCGCTTTAAGAATGACTTGTTCGAGCGCAGGCGGAATGGCAGGATTGAGCGCGCGCGGATTTTTCAGCGTGTCCGCTTTGGATAAACGGTCAACGGATTCCACCGGCAGCGCGCCGGTGAGAATAAAATAGAGCGTCGCGCCGAGCGCGTAAATGTCGCTGCGCGGATCGGTGCCAGTGCCATACTGTTCCGGGGGCGAAAACGCGGGCGTGATGGCGCGGGCGGCGCGCGTGGTTTTTTGCCCTGGCACGAACGTTTTCGCAATTCCAAAATCTACCAGAATCACTTGCCCATGCGGCGTGACGATGATGTTGCCGGGTTTGATGTCGCGATGAACGATGGGTGGTTGGAAATTGTGCAAGTACGCGACGGCATCGAGCGTTTCCAAAAACCATTGATGCACCTGCGCGGCAGAGAGCGCGCCCTCGCGTTCGACGCGAGTCGCGAGATTTTCGCCGCGCACAAATTCCATCACGAGATATTGCGCCCCATTCGGCTCGACGAAAAAATCAAACACCTGCACGAGATTTGGATGCCGCAGCTGCGCGAGCAATTGCGCCTCATGCTCAAATTGCTGCTGCGCGTCCTTTTGCGCGTCCACATTTTCTTTGACCGCGCAGACGCGATTCAAACTGGTATCGAGCGCGGCGTACACGGAACCAAATCCGCCCGTTGCAAGCGGTTCGCGGATATGGTAGCGGCTGCGAAGGATGGTGTTGGTGGAGAGGGACATTTTGGAATTAGGTGTACAGATCCGGGCGCGCTTTGGTATAGAGATTCAACTGATACGCGGAATAGGCAATGGCGCCCCACAGCAAAGGTACGCAGATAAAGCAACCAAATCCGGCGGTCACCGCTATCGCGAGCATGGAAACAATCGCCAAGACGATGTATCCGATCAAGGTCAAAACGCCGCGCTGCGTCTCGCCGACATAAATCCACCCAAAACCCAAAAAACCGAATAGCCCCGGCAAAATTTCGAGAATGAGCGCGGTGGATTTTGATTTGGACGCAGCCGCTGGATACGATGGGATCGTCGGCGCTGCCGGCTGCATTGCCATATTGGGATAAGGGGCTTGCGCCGCTTGCGCCGGTAAAATCCCTCCAAGCGCGCGACCGCAATTCGAACAAAATTTTGCGTCCTCTCGATTTTGGAAACCGCAATTTGGACAGTTCATTTAGCTCTCCTTGTGTTCGTACATGGATTAAAAACTCGTGTGATGTACGTTCTCTAAAAAATAACTTGCCAATGTCCGGCAAATTTGAAATTTGCCGGACCACGGCATAACGTGAATTAAAAAGACTGTTCGCAGTTCAATGTCTTTGCCAATTTAAAGTCATCGTGTATCTGCGTAGAAAGGCGTTCTCTAACGCCACAATCCCTTGCCATTTTCGACGCTTGCTGCGCCATCCGCTTTTTCATTGATGCAGGGATTGCGGTTATGCCAAGACATTGATGAGAGCGAGACTCGCATTATCTTCCCCCCCCCCCTCATTCGCCGCCGCGATCAGACCCTCCGCCGCTTTATTCAAATCGAGTTCGCGCAGCAAAATGCTTTCCAAATCAAAATCGCGCACCATCTCCCACAAGCCGTCACTGCACAGCAGCAGACGGTCTCCCGTTTGCAATGACAGCGCGCCGCCTTCGATCGGAAAGATGTCCACTTCGAGTTCCGTATTCGCGCCGAGCGAACGCAAAATGATATTGCGCTGGGGATGCGCGTACACCTCTTCGGGTTTAAGCATATTCGCCGAGACGAGACTTGCGACGAGCGAATGGTCTTGCGTGATGGGCGCAAGTTTTGCGTCGCGCAAGAGATAGGTGCGGCTGTCGCCAACGTTGGCGATGTAGGCGCGCGTATCGAGAATGAGCGCCAGCGTCACCGTCGTTCCCATGTCGTTGTGTTTTTCGGCGGCGAGCTGCATCACTTGGAGATTTGCGTCAAGAATCGCCGCGCGGATTTTTTCGCGGGCGGTTTCGTCGTCCAATGCTTGGCCCTGCAATACAGGCGCAATAATGTTGTTGAGCAGCGAGTTGGAGAGGACTTGGATTGCCTTTTTGCTCGCTAACTCTCCGGCTTCACTGCCGCCAATACCATCGGCGACAATAAAGAGTCCAATCGTCGGATGCGGTAGAGACTGGTACACTGCGGATAATGCCAACGCGAACGCGCTGTCTTCATTCGGTTCGTGCGCGGAACCGCGCACAATGCCCACATCGGACGCGACGACATATTGCAAACGAATGTGCGGCGCGCTTGGTGTTGCCGCAGTCGTTGTAGAAACATCCGCTTGAATTTGATAGGCGCGTGTATCCAAAATGAAATCAGGGGCGGGAGAGAGTTCTGCCGAGTTTTCACGTTCCACCAAAAGCGCCACGCCGCGCTCGTTCAATTCGCGTCCACAGTTGGAACAAAACACCGCATCGGCTTCATTGATAAAATCACACGTCGGACAGCGCCACGCATCGCGCGCGCGATACGTAATCACATCGTCCTCTTGCGAGACGATTTCGAGAATCGTAAAGCGGTCTTGAAGAATGGTTCCGATTTCTAATGACGCCGCTTGCTCGGTCACTGGCGTAATAGTCGTGGGTGAATCTGCGATTGTCGCATCATCGGCGGAAGAATCTTCCAAAGGAGACGTTGGCATAGGCGCGTCGGCGGTTTCAACGCGCGTTGTTTCAGATATTTCCGCGACAGGTTGTTCTGGCGTTTCAGCAATGGCAGTGTTCTCTGAACTTGGCGCAACAACAGATTCAGAGACAACTTCTGATGTCAAAACTTGAATCGGCGCGTCGTCACTCGTTCCAACAATCGGTTGTGGTTCGGACGATGCGTTTGATTCTTGCCCCGGTGACGCGGGGACATCGAGAATTTGCGCGCCGGGCAATGCTTGAGGAGTTGGCAGCTGTTCAAGCGCGGACACTTGTTCGGGCATGGTCAGCGGTTTGCCGCAGTTGCCGCAAAATTTTGCAGAGAGACGATTAGAGTGACCGCAATGTGGGCAGTTAATCATGTATTGTTCTCGCTTTGCGTATTATTTTTTTGCCGCGCTGGCGTCTTCAATGCGGACTAGAATACAAGTGATATTGTCGTCGCCGCCGTTTGCATTGGCAAGGTCAATCAGTGAACGCACAGCCGCTTGTGGAGTGGGGGCTTTTTGGATCATTTGACGCACAACTTGGTCATCTGCCATTTCCCACATGCCGTCAGAACACAGGAACAAAACATCTCCTACTTTGAGTGGTTCGGTAAAGAGGTCAACGGTGATATTTGCTTTTTCGCCAATGCTGCGCGTGATGATATTGCGCTGCGGATGCGTGCGAACCTCGTCTTCGCGCAATTGGTTCGCGTCCACTAACGATTGCACGAGCGAATGGTCTTTGGTAATTTTTTTCATGCTTTCGCCGCGCAGCAGATAGCCGCGGCTGTCACCCACGTTGATGAGATACGCTTGCATTCCCACCACAAGCGCGGCGGCGAGCGTTGCGCCCATGTCGTTACGTAAACGCGAGCGTTCGTCGTACACCGCGCGGCTCGCTTTTTCGCCAGCGGCTTTGAGCAGCGCGCCATAATCTGGCTGTCCTTTTGCGCCATCCGAAAACATCGGCGCAATTGTCTGATTAAATTCTTGCATCATGCGATCAGTGACAATTTGGCTGGCGATTTCTCCTGCCGCCGCGCCGCCCATCCCATCGGAAACCACAAAGAGTCCGAGCGCCTGCCCGCCTTTTTGAATTGCGCGCGCATATTCCACCATCGCGAACGCATCTTCGTTCAATTCGCGGCGCACACCGACATCGGTCAACTTGCCGACATTCAGATTGATGCTCTTGGGGCGGCGGATGTTTTCGAGCGCGTCCTGACACGCGGCGGCAAATTCACCCGCCGTCGCAAAACTTTGCGGCGTATTGGGAACGAGCGCGCGCTGCAAAATCGCGCCAGTCGGCGATTGCGGCGGTACGGTTTGTCCGGGCGGTGTAATCAGCAATTGCAACGCGTGCGCCAAATTGTAAATGTCGCGCTGGCGCGTCTCTGGTGTGAGCGGAGCAGCCAGTCCGAAATGGGCGAGTTTGGGTTTGCCGTTGTGCAAGGCGATGCTGGCGAGTTGAATGTTGTTGTGCGCCAAGCCCGCGCGATGAACCGCCTCCAACGCGCCGCCCAATTCGATGCCATATTTCAAAACTTCCGTTTCACCGACGCGCATTTGGTCTGACGCAAAGCGGAGCGGAAATTCCATCGTCATGTAACCGCGCTCGGCATTGTCATATTGGACCTCGCGAAATACCTCACCGGTGCGCGCAATCGCAGGATGCGTGATTTGTTTGTCGAGGATGAGTTGCGCGCCTTGAAATTCATTGGGGTTTGCGGCTTCGAACAAGTACCAATAGTTACCCGGCTGTGTTTCGTCGCCAACTTGATAGGTGTTGGTCGCCTTCGATGACCACAGCGATTGCAAAATTTCATAGCGGTCATGCACCAGCGCGCGCAGCGGCAAATCCGCAAAGCCATTGGCAGCGGTGGTTGGCGGAAGCGGCGCGGTCTTTTGTCCCGCCATTTGCGCCGGCGCAAGAATTTTTGTCGGCGTGCCATTTGCAATCGGTTTGCCGCAACTTCGACAACTTTTGGCATTTGGGCGGTTCAGATTGCCGCAATGCTGGCATGGTAGCGTAAGTTCATTGTTCATTGTTTTGCTCCTTGCGGCGGTTCATGAAAAATAAATTCCACATCGCCCAAGCGTATCTTGTCGCCGTTCTGCAAATAGTTGACGCGCGTGCGTTTGTCGTTCACGAAAACGCCTGTCTTGGATTGGCGTCTTTCTGCGTCGCCATCCCTTAGAATCCACCGCGCACCGCGTTTTTCAATACGCGCGTGTTCTGGTGAAATACTCGCTGCACCTGCTATGGCGGCTGGGATAGGCAAGTTTGCTCTATCGCTTGTGCCAATGACGGTTGGATTGACAAGCGTAAAGCCATTTGGGATTGCAGCGCCGGTGAGATGCGGCGCTGTAGAGACAACTTTTATTGGAGAAGGTGCTCGACGTCCTCTCATTAGGGCTGACACGATGAGTGCCAAGAGCAGCAATAATAAAGGCAGCAGGATGCAAATGGCAAGAAACGAAATTCGGCGCGATTGATTTTCCGTGTCACCTCCATCTATGAAACGCATTACGCCATTAACGAAACCACTTATCACGTTGCCGTCACTAGGAGGAGACGTCGGTGACGGTGGCGTTTGGGTACCAGTTGGTGTTGTTGTGGACGTTGGCGTATTCGTTGATGTATTTGGCGCTGGTTCCGGCGTTTTCTGTGTGGTGGTCCCTGTCGCCGCTATCGGCGATGAAGCGGCAGTTGATGGTGCCACAGTCTTCGGTACAGCAGTTGGCGAAACTGTCGGCAATGATGTTACAGTGTTGGTTGGAGTCTGAGTCGGACTTGGAGATTCCGTTATTTCTGGCGATGATGTTGACGTGGGTGTTGAAGTGAGCGTGGGCGTTGGCGAGGCAGTTATAGATTGTCTCTTCGTAGATGTAGGAGTAGGTGTGAGAACTACATCAACGATCAATGGAAGCGATTTGCCAAAAACTGTGTCATCCTTGTATTTGAAGGACAGCTGATTTGTGAACTTGCCCCCAACTTTGGGTGTTGTGAATGTAATTTGTTCCTCAGATTTGTTTTCTTTGGCTGTCTGTTTCAAAGGGCGTTCTGTCAACCCATCCACAGGAATTGTGCCGGACACAACAAGAAAATACTCGTTATCCCAGCCACAAGAGCCCGTATTATTCAGGATTACAGTAATGGTGAAATTTTGTCCAGGTCCAAAGACATTACTTGGGAATGATGCAGGATCAATCGCTATCTCACCATCTTTGGCGCAGTCGCCCTCCATAACCTTTGGCGCAATCAGGTCTTGCTTTTTGACATCAAAGGCGTATATGGCCCTTGTGTTTAGCATTACAAGAAATGCAAGAAAAAGTACCAACAGTGCGGTGATGTGGCCTTTTGGCTGCATAGTTTCCTCCATTTTCATTTCATTGACGTTTCACGTTTGACGCTACGTTTTACAAATGAGCGATTCCACTCAATACAACCCCTGCTCCATCAACGCCACGCTCGCAAAACGTTGATTCATCGCCAAATTCATTGCGGTCAAAATCGCATATTCCGTGCGCGGGGTGATGTTGGGATTGATTTGGCGCGGGGGAATGAGGTCGGCGCCTGCCGCGCGATGCGTGGATTCGACGGGGACGCGTCCCGTCAACATATAGTAGAGCGTCGCGCCGAGCGCGTACACATCGCTCGCTTCGCGCGTGCCGCCGCTATATTGTTCGGGCGGCGCGTACCCTGCGGTGCCCATGCCGCGCGCGCCAGTGCGCGTCAGTTGTCCCGTCGCCATCGTCTTGGCAATCCCAAAATCCACCAGCATCGCATTGCCCTGCGGCGTGATAATAATGTTCGCGGGTTTGATATCGCGATGCACGATGCGATTTGCGTGCAAATACTTGACCGCGTCAAAGATGGGGCGCATCCACGTCAGCGCGGTGCTTTCCGCCAGCGCGCCGTTTTTCTGAATCAGCTGTTCCAAATTTTCGCCTTGAATGTAATCCATCACCAGACAGCGTTTGCCGTTGCCGTCAATAAAGAAATCGGTGACGCGCGGCATATTCGGATGCGCGAGGTTTGCCAATAGCTGCGCCTCATATTGAAATTGCGTTGCGTCGCCGCTGTCATCTTGTTTGAGCGCGACATAGTTGTCCAAGCTGCGATGGCGCGCCAAAAACAAATTGCCTTGGCCGCCGCTGCCGATGGGATGCAAAACTTCATAATTGCCTCCGACAAGCGGCGGCATAGTTTTCGTGCGCGCGAGAAGCCGTTTGCGGCGCACTTCGCGCGCATACCAAAGTAATCCCGCGGCGGCGGCTAAAAGAAAAAGCCCCAGCGGAAAGAGTATAGCCGAGTTGTTATCAAAAAATTCCCACCCCGTTGTTGGAATTACTCCTCCCCCAGGTGTTGGCGTTGGCGCTGGAGTTGCGGTAGTCGCAAAGGGTGTTGCTGTGAGCAGGATGGGCGTCGCTGTAAAAATTGGAGTCAGGGTTGTTGTTGGCAATGAGGTTGGAGTATCGGTTGGGACAAGTGTCGAAGTCGGAACGTCTGTCGGTTTCGGCAAAACGATCACGTTGATGAGCCGCTCCACATTGCCGCTTAACGCTTCGACAAAGAGACGATATGTGGTTGTCGCGGTTGGACACTCTGTGCGCGAATCATTATCCGCAACACGCTGTCCATTGTAATACACTGCCGTAACATGTTGTGCGCTCCAAATGATGGTTGCACAATCCCCTTCCTTGAGCGCCGTAGCATTTGTATTAAAACTGATCTGTGCTTGCGGAATCGAGGTAGGTGGAACCGGTGTAGGCGGAATCAGTACGGTAATTCGCACGGAGCGTGACTCTTCGCCATAGTACGTGAGGACACGCAAGGTAAAGTTTGTCGTACTCGAGGGACATTCCGTACGCGAATCATTGGACGCCACGTACTCGCCGTTGTAATACACCTGGCGCACGTTTTGGGTGTTCCATACGACATTCGTGCAATCGCCGCGATTGATGGTCGTGGCATTTGCAAAAAAATTAATGTACGGCGCGGGCGGCTGGGTTGGTGGTGGAGGTTGAGTAGGTGGAACCGCAGTGGGAGATGGTGGCACCGTTGGGGGTGACTGCGACTGTGATGGATTGCAGCCATTCGGATATCTATAGTAAAAATAGTGAGTCTCAAAGACTCCATCGGAAAAGCGCGCGGTCAAGCGATAATCTATGCTGTCCGCTCCATGTGCGTGAGGATTGATTACTTTGGGTTGAACCTCCGATGCCGACATGGAACCTTCCCCGTGTGGGTTGCCTGGCGTAGCATAGAGCCAGATTTCGGGCCAAGGATATGGATCGGTATAGATATAAATGTTCGCGTCTTGATTGGCGGGACACGTAATCCAATAGCGCACGCGGTCTCCACCTTGCGCGTGCGTAGGTTGATTCACTACAAAAGTACTTGCGCCGAGAACGATAAATGCAATGAAAAGGATTCGACAAATCATTGTTTGTTCCCTCCGCTTAATACCAGGCTTGTTCCAGCTGAGCAATCATTCGAAAACGCTGCTGCCCGTCAAAGTTCATTCCAATGGAAACGGCGTTTGCTGTATGCGCAGAAACTGCACCATTCAATTGACGCAGTGAAACGATTAACACTTCTACCGCGCGATTTGGCGATTCCGCTGAAACGCGCGCGGCGATTACATAATATAATGTCGCGCCGAGCGCGTAAATGTCGCTCCGTTCTGTTTTCACTCTCCCGACTCTCTTTTGGCTCTATCAATTAACGCGGACGCAAATTTTATTGGGCGCACGAGCCCGAGTTTGCCTTGCAAATCGAATTGGTCGGCTTGCGATGCCGCTGACGCAACACCAATCAATTCATAATTTGCATTGAGCGCAGGTCCACCACTGTTGCCTTGATTGATTTCCGCGTCCGTTTTAATCCATCCCTCCCGTTCCAAAAAGCCAGATACATTACCGCTGGTTAGCGTCAGACTATCGCCGCCAATGCCGGGATAACCGACGATGGTGAGGATGTCGCCGTGATTCACCGCGTCAGAGTCGCCGATGGGAATGGTTTCGAGCTCTAGCGTCGCAGGCAGCGCCCCGCCATTCCGCCGCGCAGTCAAACGCAGCAACGCCAAATCACGTTCCGCGTCGTTTTCCACCAACACCGCGCGATATTGAATTTGGGCATCGCTTTTCATGTCGCCGCGCGGCGGAAACGCAATCAACGCCTCGAATTGCGCATTGTAGGGACGTCCATTATCGTCATAAAAGAGATGATTGTTGGTGAGAATATACCCGCGCCGCGTAATGACGCTGCCGGAACCCGTGACAGAATCAAAAGAGCGTCCTTGCGCCTGGACAATAATCTTTACCGTTGCGCGCAGCGCGCGTTCCCGCGCCGCATTCGCATCAAACGTCGGTATGGGCGTGACTGTAGCAGTAGGCGCAAAAGTAGATGATGGAAGCGGACTTGGCGCGCGAGTCGGCTCTAGCGTCGCAGGCAAAGCGGTTGGAATCTCGGTTGGAATTTCAGTGGGAGCGCGCGTGACATTTGCCGTAACCGTTGCGATAGGAGTAGTTGGCAGAGTGTTGCGCCCGCGTATCAAGACGGCGCCAATCAACAATAGCAAAACCAATATAGCTCCGCTGCCACCTGCAAGTAATGTCCAAACGGGAACGCTGTACACGCGCGTATAGAACCACTGGGGCAAGCGGAATGTGGCAAGCGGCGCAGGCGCGGCGCTGAAAACATGTCCGCAGTTCGCGCAAAAGCGCGCATCCATCCGATTTGGGCTAATACACTGCGGACAGGTCTTGAGAGTTGGGGTAAGTGGAGTTGACAGCGCCGCGCGACAGTTGGCGCAAAAGCGCGCGTTCGCGCGATTCACTGTGCCGCAGTTGGGACAGCGATTTGGGTTGCTCATGGTTTCTTGCGCGCGCGACGCGATGTATCCAGTTTGTGACCATTTACCGCGTGGGGCGGAGAGAGCGCTATCTGTTGTTGTTTTAGGAGCGCTTGGAGTTCTTCAAATTCCTGACAGCTGATGATAACAGCCATTGGGCGTCCAAAATTTTCTATACGATAACATTCATTGTAATAATGCACGCGTTGAATCAATTCACGCGCGCGTATCCGTAATTCCGTTGCGGTTACAGGAATAGGATCCATACAGCGCTCCTTTTACTATGACGCGTCGTGCGCTGTTTGCGGCGGCGCACGATATGCAAAATAATTTTATCCGCAAAATTACGCGCGCGAACGCGCTTGAAAAATGGTTGACAGTTGGAGAAAGAGGTGTAAACTATGGAAAATGTACAAGTTGCTAAAATGTACAGTATGCAATTCTTGTAGTAAATGATGCGTTTGGCTCTCGTTTGCTGTCAATAATATTGTAAGAGTTTGGGTCATGAGGTGCTGACATGTCAAATCCTCCCGCTCGCCTTGCTTTCATTGTTCGGCGATGCCTTGCTTTCTATCTTGAAGCGAATCCCGCGCTGCGCTTGCCTCTGGACGAAAAGGCGGCGCGGCGTGAACTCGATAAATTGGCACGACACAATTTTGAAACGGGGCGTTATGACCGCTTTCGCAAGCATCCGCGCGCGCCCGCCCGTCTGACCCCCACGCGCTATGTGGAACACTTGGTTGGAGTGTGGGTCCAAGAAGCAGGTTTTTTTTATCGTTTGTGTGAGCAAGATCCAGACTGCTGGAATGAACTGCGTCATTCCCTCATTCATTCGGCGGCGAGTGTATTGGGAAAATTTCCTTCCAGCGAAACAGGAGAGGATTACGCACAGCGCGCGTGCGCGCAGATTTTATTGGCAGATTATCCATTCGATGTGCCTTTTATGTGGTGGGCGTGCACAATCGCGCAAAACATGGTTCACGCGCGCGCGCGTTCCAAAAACCGCTTTAACGATCAAGCCCTTTCGCTTGACGCGTCGATTCATTCAGATAGCGATGGTTTGCCAATGGGGTGGCAAATTTCTGACCCCATTTCGGAATTTTTCACTGAAGCCATTCAGGAGCGCGATTTGGTGGAGCGCGTGCTCCGCCGTTTGAATGAGCCGCGGCGTATTGTCATTCTCTTGAGCTATTTTGAAGAATGGGATGATCTAATGATTGGTAAAACGTTAGGCATCAAACCCGCCAATGTTCAAACCCTGCGTCACCGCGCGCTGGACCAATTGGCAGGGTTTTTGGGCGCAAATCCAATGACAGTAAATCGCCAGCGCCGACATAGAATAGATAAGAAGCGATCAGTCCGAAGGAAAAAGCATGAACCACGCGCGCAAAAAACCTAGTTCCAAACGTTTGTCCGATGCGCTAGAACGTTTGGCTGAATTGGCGCAAACTCTCTCTCCGACGGAATGGGAAAGGCGTTTGCGTCACATGGAGCAAGACCTTAGAACAAGACAAAATTTGAAATTTGTTCCCAATGATGCAAATCTTGCAGCGCCACCATTTTCAAATGCGCCCTTGCGCGCGGACTTGAATACCGCGTCGAGCTGGACGCGTTATCAATTCCCCGGACAGAATCAATCCATCCAAATTCAATTTCAGATTCCACCGCAAATGTTGTATCCGCGTATGACCGGACAATTTGCAAGTCGGGGTGAGTTTGAGCAAAAAGAATCTCTTATCCTAAACGATATAATTGTCCATGAGCGCACACACGCTTCAATTCAGGCATGGCTTGTCAAATTACCCCAAGACAATGAGTACATGCTGCGTCTTGACATTCAAGGGAAATTGCCTTTGTTGAAACATTCTCAAGTTAAAGTGAAATGGGGCGCGCAACAATTGAGCAATCCGCTAAAACGCAAGCTGTTCTTTCAAATCCCTAATCCCGATTTTTCACAAGAGCTTGCATTGACGTTTAAACTCGCTTCTTATAGAACCACCCGCTCGCATCCATCGCCGCGCGCGATACCTCGTATGCCAAAACGCGTGTCCAAAACGCGCGCAAAAGTTTGACCTCGCCACCTTTGTTCGCGGCAAAAATCTCCGCGAGATTTTTCTTTCCGCTCAAGAATGGCACAGCAGATTATTTGTAACTGGTCAGTTTGTATTCAAGAGTTGGTAAAATTCAAGTTATTTTCCGTAGGTTTGCTCGTTGCCGACAGCGCGAAAATAACTTGAAAATGGCATAACTCTTGAATACGGGCCAAGTATTGTGTTGATGCTGGGTTTGCAATCCGCTATCTCATTGTAGACGTGACAAAAGCGCGCGCAGCGCCGCCGCTAACGCGATCAACCACAAACCATACGCCACTGCTTCGAGTTCGGGCTGCATCTTTTCCAGAACAATGCTGCTCCAATAAAATACGCCGCCCAGATTCAGAGTCAACACGCTTAGCCAGCTGCCGCCCAGTTCGGCGTGCGTTTGCGGAAACAGCGCGCGCATGAACAAAAAAGGCAAAAGCGCCAGCAGATATTGCAGCAGCCATAGATACACCAAACCCGCAGGCGCGTTCAACGCCGCGCTTGCCATCGGCAGCTGCGCGCGCTGTAAC
>JAJTXZ010000032.1 GCA_021463195.1 Anaerolineae bacterium | reverse complement strand
GTGTACCAAAAGTAGTGAAGGGGTCGTCTATCTCGCGTCCATTCGCCGTTTGCTCCGTCGTCTTACCACTGCTCACTAATATTCAAATGCGCTCTCAGGAGGCGTTATGCAGCTGGTCATTGTAGATACCGCTCAAATTCAACCGTACATTTTTGGCAGCAACCGCTTGCGTGAAAATTTGGGCGCGTCTTGGCTCGTCGCGCAAGCGACTCAAGATTGGGCATGGAAGCATTTACCCGAGCCAAATAATCGCGGACCGAAAAATAATTTTACCGACGCGCAGATAGACGCGCCAAACTCGGCGCTGGCAGCCGAAGCGATTTACGCTGGCGGGGGCAATTTTGTCGCGCTCATTCGTGAAAAGGATGCCGCCGAAAATTTTGTGCGCGGTTTGTCGCGCCAAGTCTTGACCGACGCGCCGGGGTTGCATCTGTTGATTGATTCTCACCCTTTCGAGTGGAATGATTCTTTGGTTCTAGCCGTCCGTGACGCGTTCACAAGATTGGCAGAACAAAAACGGATGCGCGCTCAAACTGCGCCGCTGCTTGGACTGGGCATTACAGCGTCATGTCAAGGGACAGGATTGCCGGCGGTGGAGTGGGTGACGCCCGTTGACACCGATACGGGCTATCCTGCCTCTGCGGAGATTTGCGCGAAATTGCGCGCGGTGGACAAGGCAAATGAGGAATTGGAAAATCGCTTCGCTACGCTTCTCAAAAGCAAATTCGAGTTTCCGTACGACCTCGACCATTTGGGGCGCAGCGAAGGCGAGTTCAGTCATATTGCGATTGTTCATGCCGACGGCGACAGCATGAGCGAACGATTTCAAGCGTGTGGCAATTCGCACTTGAAACCGGAGGACAATCGCAAGTACATTGACGCGGTCCGACAACTATCTGAACAAGTAAAGACAAACAGCCACAGCGCGTTATACAACTTGGTGGACAAATTGATTCAACGGATTGATGCGAATCAAACGAGCATCACACACAATCCGGATGGACACCTCGTCGCAAAAATCGAAATGCGGGAGAACGACAAAAGCAAACGGCGTTGGCTGCCCTTCCGCCCGATTGTGTTTGGCGGCGATGACGTGACGTTTGTTTGCGATGGGCGGTTGGGTTTGGCATTGGCGGCGGAGTATCTCGAGGACTTTAACGCGGCAAATCAGAATTTGGGCGCAACGGCGTGCGCGGGCGTTACCATTACCAAGACGCATTATCCGTTTGCGCGCGGGTATGCCTTGGCGGAGGATTTGTGTCAATCGGCAAAAACGCATCGCGCGGCGCTTGCAGATAAATCGGCGTGCATGGATTGGCATTTTGCGTTGAGCGGTTTGGCGGGCGACATTGGCGAAATTCGGCGGCGCGAATACAGGACGCGCGCGGGCTGGTTGCATTTACGTCCGGTGAATCTGCCGGAGGTGGCGGAAAACGAATTACCGCCTTTGCAATCGTGGCAGGCGACGGAAAAATTCGCGCGTGTGTTCCAGAGCAAGGATTGGATGACGCGACGCAACAAAGCCAAAGCGTTGCGTGATGCCTTGCGGCAAGGGGAAACGTCCGTGAAACGATTCCGAACACTGTATCTGTGCAAGGACGACCAGGTTGAATTGCTGCCGGATGGCTTTGCAGCACATTCTCAGAAAACGGAAATTCGAAAGACGGGATGGGTCAAGTTGTCGAATGATGACGCACACGCCGTATATTTTGACGCGCTTGAATTGGCGGATTGGTACGTGCCGTTGGAGAAATGACCATGAGCTACGAAATTCAAATTACACTGCAAAGTGATGCGACGTTCGGGCGTGGCGACGGCGTGGCGGGGTTGGTGGATGAAGAAGTGGAACACGACCCGTTCACCGGACTCCCGTATTTGCGCGGGCGCGCGCTCAAAGGTTTGCTCGTCGAAGAGTGCGCGAATTTGTTGTTCGCTTTGCAAACACATAGCCAGTACGCGGAATTGGTCAAGACCGCGCAAGAGTTGTTTGGCGGCGGCGGCAGCGGGGAAGCAGACGCGGGGATGCTGCGCGTGGGCAACGCGGCGTTTCCGCAAAAACTTGTCGAGACGGTCCAATACGCGTTGGCGCAAAAAGCGTTGACGACGAACGACGTTTTAGAATCGTTGACGACGATTCGCCGCCAGACCGCCATTGAGGTGGACGGCGCTCCGGAAGAAGGGAGTTTGCGTTCGATGCGCGCGCTGCTGCGCGGAACGACCTTGACCGCGCCGTTGACATTTGCAGGTAAGGTGGAGGACAAGCATCTGCAATTATTGAGCGCGTGCGTGCTGGCAATGCGACGCGGGGGCATCGGGCGCAATCGCGGGCGCGGACGCATCCAGGCGCGCTTGCGGCAAAGCGGCGCGGATGTGACAAAAGATTTTTGGAAGGCGTTCCGCGAATCGTTGGAGAGCAAACCATGAAAGAGATTTTTTATCGTATCACCTTGTTGGAGCCGGGATTGTTCACTTCTCTGGAAGGCGACCCAAACAGCGGCGCATCGTTTCCGTTTATTCCCGGCGGCGTGCTGCGCGGCGCGTTGATTCACAAGTATCGCGAAAAAAATACGATTGACCCGGCGGCAGATGCCGCGCGGCAGTTTTTCTTTAATGGCAAGACGCGGTTTTTGAATGGTTATCCCGTATTGAAAAAAACGCGCAGCCGACCAACGCCGCTTTCGTGGCAGCGCGAAAAACGCGTTCATGATTTAGCAAAGGATGCTGCCGCGCAAACGCTCGAGCCAGACAAACAATGGGGCGGCGTCAAGAAACCTTTTGCGGTCAAAGCGGGCGATGCCACCGTGATTGACCCGGAACGACAACTGACGATTCATATTCAACGCCCGCGTGTGCCCGGACGCCCAAAGCGCAACGATGGCGCAATTTACCGTTACGAGGCGCTCGCGCCGAACCAGGTTTTTATTGCGGCGATTCAGTGCGATGTGGATGCCGACGCGGAGGAATTGAAAAAGTTGGTGTCCGATGAAATTTCGCTGGGCGGCGCGCGCACTGGCGCGTATGGACGCGCGCAGATTGAATTGGTGAAAGCGGATGAGCTCGCGCAAGCCGAGACACCATCGGCTGCTGAATCTCAAACCACGACTGACAAATTGTTTGTGATATTGGAAAGTGATGCGCTGCTGCGCGACGAGTGCGGACAATATACGTCAGACCCAAAAGTTGTGGGACAGGCGATTGCGAAACGATTGGGCGTAAAGGATGCGAACGCATTGGGAGCGCTGAACGCGTGGATGCGAACGCGTTTTGTCGGCGGATTCAATCGGACGTGGGGCTTGCCGCTGCCGCAAATGATGGCGATTGAGATGGGGAGTGTGTTTGAATTCAATCTGCCATCGGGCAATTTGAATTTGTCAGAATTGGAGACACAGGGCATCGGCGAACGACGCGCGGAAGGATTCGGGCGCGTGGCGGTTTATTCTCCCGTCAAGCAAACCTTGAGTTTGAAAAAATGGGAATACGCGGTTTCGGGGCAAGCGGTGGATTTGGACCCTGAAAGCGCCAAGGTTGCCAAACAGTTGGTGGAACGGCTGGTGCGCCGGCGGTTAGATGAAAATGTTGTCGCCGTCGCGTATGCGCTGGACATGGATGCCGATTCGCTGCGGCGGATTCAAGCCGCGCAGCTCTCGCGTTTGCGGAATATCATTCACGACGAGTTGGCGGGGCAGCGTTCGATTGAGCGCATCCAAAATTATCTAAAAAAGGTGATGGCGCGCAGCACGCCGCAAAAACAATTCACGCGCGCGCGCGTGGACAAGACGCGTTTGACGGATTGGCTGAATGGTATTTTGGATTTCGACACCGCAAATGCCCGACGCGCTGATGTCCTCAACGTTAAAGGGCTGCCCACTTTGGGAATGCATAAACCGGAGGACGCGCGCGACGCATTGCGGAACGAATATGTTATGCGCTTTTTGGACGCGGCGCTGCTGCGGGCGTTGAAATTGAAACGCGACAAGGAGGTTTGAGATGGCGATGCAATTTTGGCAGGGCGAAGAATCGCGCAAAATCCGCAAGCGCATCGTCGTCGAGGGCGACCTCGTTTTGCAAACGCCGACGCATTTTGGGAATGGCGACAGCGTTGACGAGACGGATATGCCGCTGTTGACCGATGCGTTGGATAACAAGACGCCCATTTTGACAGGCGCAACGCTGGCGGGCGCGCTGCGGAGTTTTTTGCGCGAACGCGAACGCGGTTATGGCGCGGCAGAGGAAAGCGCGGACGCGAGTGTTTTGCTTTTTGGCGGGATGAAACAGGATGATGATGGCGCGCAAAGCCCGCTGCTGATTGACGACGCGCGGGCGCGCGAGAATACATTCGGCGTCGAGTTGCGCGAGGGCGTGCGGATCAATCGCGCAAGCCGCACCGCTGAACATGGCATGTTGTACGACGCGCAAACGTGGCAAGCGGGAACGATTTTTCCGCTGCGTTTTGAATTGTTGATTTGCGGCGCGAGTGATGAAGCCGCGTTAAAACGCGCGTTGGCGACAGCGCTGGAAGGATTGCAGAACGGCGAGATTTCATTCGGGATGCGCAAACGACGCGGGCTGGGCGCGGTCAAGGTGAGCGAGTGGCGCGCGCGCGAATATGATTTGTCGGATGTGAACGATTTGTTGGCGTGGATCGAAACGGGTGATAAACCATTGCCGCCTGAAAAAGACGACGAAAAGAAAAAAGATATTTGGAAAATGTTACAGAGTGAACAGGCGAAAGGCGGCGTTGCGGACCAGCGCGCGTATTTTGAGATTGACGCGACGTTTTGGTTGGACGGTTCGCTGTTGATTCGTTCGCAGGGCGGCAAGGATGACACGGGTCCGGACATGGCGTATTTGCGCGCGAGGCAGGCGGGCGGCAAAGAGCTGCCGGTGTTGTCGGGAACGAGTCTGGCGGGCGCGCTGCGGGCGCGGGCGGAAAAGATTGTGCGGACGCTGGCGCCGGGTAAAGGCGATGCGGCGGCGGATTGGGTAGATGGACTCTTTGGCACGGATATGGAAAAAGCGCGCGCCAAGCGCGAAAAGATAAAAGCGAGTCGTCTGCGCGTGAGTGAACAGGTGGTGAAAAACGCGATAATGGATTTGGCGCAAAGCCGCGTAAGCATTGACCGCTTTACGGGCGGCGCGTTCGAGACGGCGTTGTTTAATGAGCAGCCCGCGTTCGGCGATCAAGCGACGACGCTGCAGATCAAGTTGGTGGCGCAAAAACCGCGCAAGGGTGAAATCGGACTGCTTTTGCTTTTGCTCAAAGATTTGTGGACGGGCGATTTGGCGTTGGGCGGCGAGAGCAGTGTGGGGCGCGGGCGCTTGCGCGGCAAACACGCGACATTGACGCAAATGCCAAAGGATGGCGGAAAAGGCGCATGGGAAATTAGAGAAGAAATTGTGGAGGGCAAAAGTGTGATGCATCTGCCGGACGATATCAAGACGCTGAATGATTGGGTGACCGATTTGCAGACTGCGCTGAACGAGGTGCAGGTTCAGACGAATGAGTTCGTCACTACGGGGGTGCAAGCATGAGCGAGCCAAAATTCAAACGCGAGCTTCAAGCGCATCCCGCGACGGCGCGTGGGATTGCAAGCGATGTAAGCGAGGATGCTTTGGGTGACCCGCGCGCTTGGCTGGAAGATAAAAATCGCGCGAAAAAAATTGGCGCGCGGTTTTTATTGGCGCATGCAGAGGACGGCGTGATATGGGGCAAGTTCGATGATGATGGAAATTTGAAAACGTCGTTTGAGGCGTCCGCGAACGCGAAATATGACGCGGAATATCTGAAAGGTTGGGGGCGCGCGCAATTACGCAAGGAGACGTTGTGGCAAGCGCGCATTTTTGGCGACGACGCGGAATTGTTTTTGTGGCGCGATGGGGATAATTTGTTTCACGCGCGCGTGATTCAAGAGGGCGGCGCGTCGGCGGCGGATGGAGAGGGGATGCGTTTTCAAGAGGCGTTCGATGAGCCGCAAATTTTGTGGGGGACGGATGCGAAACCGTTGGATGATGATTTTACGTTGATGACGGACGGCGCGCAGGGGATGAGACATGCGGTGCCGATACATGTCGAAAGTGTTCCGGAAAACGTAGAAAATGGCAGTCGGGAGGCGTTGCGCCCGCTGCGTTTGGTGGTGCGGCATTATTTGGCAGACGAAGATGCCGCGCGCGTTGCGGCGAGTCGTTTGGTGAGTTTGGAGGCGAAAAATGACAACACGGATTGAACCCAAACCGAAAGAGCATAAAAATTCCAGAGACCCTCAGCGCATCGCATCCGCGCCGTACAATTTTATTCCGCTGCCTGAAGTGATGGTGACGGCGGTGGACAATGCGAATCAGTTGCCGCATCACAACACGTATGCGAACGCGGGTTACGCACACACGGGTTACTTTGATGTGACGTTGACGACGAAATCGCCAGTGTATGTGCGCGCGCCGTTGACGCTCCAAGAATTTGAAAAGCAGGAACGCGGCGATGAACCGAAAGATAATTTTCGCGCGCTGATGAAAAACAAGGCGGACTTTTTTTATACGCGCCAAAAAGATGCGCCGGTGATTCCTGGCAGCAGTTTGCGCGGGATGCTGCGCGGACTTTTGGAGATTGTGAGTTACGGGAAAATGACGCGCGTGACAGACAAGCAATTGTTTTATCGGACGGTGGATGATACGGCAGTGGGAGAACATTATCGCTCTCAAATGGTGGAGGATTTAGGCGAGACCGAGGTAAAACCAAATCGCCGTGCGCCGTATTATGCTAGTCGCGTCAAAGGCGGCATTTTCCGGATTCTGAAGGATGGCACATACGAGATTGAAGAATGCACAGTGGCACGAGTTGAATTGCAAGAGATTGCGAGTGCATTTGGAAAAACCACTGTACATGATTTGTACGAGCTGAACGGCAAGACACTGGATCCGCTCAAGAGTGTGAATCCAAATGTTACGCCGCGATGGGATGTGCAACACGCGGATGTGTGGTTTGATGTTGAGTCAGAAAAACCGATCTTTTTCCGCAAGAAAACTGTACAGGTTCGGAGGCGTGATGGTTCAATGGGTGAACGACTGATTCACCCAGATCTCTATTTGCGGATGTCAAAAGGCAAAAAACTTGAGACAATTCCAAATTCGCACAAGACGCAGGGGATTGTCGTTTTGACTGGTTGGATGGAAAACAAGCATTGGGGGTTTATCTTTGGACCCAAGACTGGTCAAACGGTTGAGGTTTGGAATCAAAGCGAATCGGATGATTGGAGTCGCCGTCTGGTGGATCGTTTTCAAGATGATGACCAGATTTCGCAATGGCAAGAAAAGGCGTTTCCGCAAGATAAACCGAACGGAACAGAACGCGGTCAAAAAGGCAATTTACGCGATGGCGAGCCGGTGTTTTATTTGGAAGAAAACGGTCGCGCCAAATTTTTCGGACGCGCGCAGTTGTTTCGCCTGCCATACGAAAACAGCCCGCGCGATTTGTTGCCCGAGCCGCTGCGTGACCCGATGTTGATTGATTTTGCAGAGGCGATGTTTGGATATGTGCGCGAGGACAAGAGCGCCAAACAAGGGCAAAAAGCGCGCGCGTACGCAAGCCGCATTTTTGTTACTGACGCGCGATTGATGAAGGAATATGCGCAGGACAAACTATGGCTGGCGCGCGGTGCGATAACGCCGCCGATTTTGGCGACACCCAAACCGACGGCATTTCAACAGTATCTGGTACAGTTGGATGATGGAAAGAAAATTTTGACGCATTATGATTCACCAACGGAGACAGACGATGGGGAGGTAAGCCCCAAGACCACGTTGCGCGGGCACAAGTTATATTGGCATCAAGACAATCCAAATGCAAAACGATTGACCGCGAATCCATTGCCTGAACCGAGCAGTACTCAACACACCCAATTCCGTCCTGTGCGCGAGGGCGTGGAATTCAAATTCCGCGTGTATTTTGAAAATTTGAGCGCGGAAGAGTTGGGCGCGTTGTGTTGGACATTGCAGCCGTTGGGAGAGACGGCGGCCAAGTATTGTCATGCGCTCGGGATGGGCAAACCGTTCGGAATGGGCGCGGTGCAATTGAGCGCGACTTTGCATTTGACGGACCGCAAGGCGCGTTATGGGGCGTTGTTTTCCGACACGGATTGGGCAGAGGGTGAAACGACGGTTGAAAAATTGGACCGTCACGCGTTAGAAACGCGCGTCGCGTCGTTCGAGCAATATGTTTTGCAAGAGTTGCAGCCCAATGAGCCAGTGAAGCATTTGTATGAAATGCCGCGTGTCGCAATGCTGCTCAAGATGATGGAGTTTCCGGGATTTCCGGCGGAAAAGGTATTGGAAGGCAGCCCGGCGAATCAGCAGAATCGGATGTTGGCAAGTCATCCGAACACGCGTTATATGATGATTCAAATTCCGGGAGTTCAAAGGGACCGCAATGAATACAAGGAACGTCCGGCGCTGCCGGATGTTACAGCATTTATGACGGAGGCAGAAAAAAAAACCGCGCAGCCGGTAACGTATCATAAAGGCGCGCGCTTGAAGGCAGTGGTGCATCACGAAGATGATGGATTTGTGTTTTTGGATTTGCCGAATCAAGGCGCCGAGAAACGTTACGGCATCATTGACCCGGAGAATCGGCGGGGGCGCGAGTTCGCGCAAGACGAGTTGGTAACAATAGAGATTGTGGATTTAGACAAAGATGAGCATGATGTTGAAATTGTAGTGTGCGCGCCGGTGTGAGATGCCCTATCTTTTGGAAATTCCATTAACGCGCCAAGAATGGCGAACCGATAAAGGGGGGGGGGAGACCCCGCGCGCGTTGAACGCAATGGTGTATCATTGGCTGGACGCGGCTGACAAACGGATTGTCGAGTTTGTGCATGACCGCGCGGCGCAGATGAAACCGTTTACGGTGTCGCCATTGACGCGTTTGCGTGAGGGGCAATATGTTTTTCGGGTGACGTTGTTGGAGGACGAATACGGCGCGTTTGTGTCTGAAGGCATCGAGCGCGCTTTGCGTGACAAGTCGCGCGGCGGATATTCGCTGCGCGTGAATCAGGAAATTTTGTATGTGTCGGATACGCCGCGCGTGTGGCATCGCAGTTATGCAGAATTGAAAAACGACGCGGCGCATGACGTAGAGATTGTGTTGGAGTTTTTGTCGCCGACGAGTTTTCATGTGAAAGGGATGGATTATCCGCTGCCGGACGCGCGGCGCGTGTTCGAGAGTTATTTGAAACGGTGGAATGAATTTTCGGGATGGGTGTTGGAACCGGCGGATGCGCTGCTCGAATGGGTTGAGAACAAGGTGGCGCTGGCGAGTTTTGATTTACATTCCGCGCTGCATCCGTATCGGGAATACGCGCATACGGGCTGCGTGGGACGCGTCAAGTATTGCGTGCAAAAAAATGCGTGGGCGGATGCGGACAAGGTGCATTGGTTGAATGTGTTGGCGGACTATGCGACGTTCTGTGGGACGGGACGCAAGACAACGCAAGGGATGGGACAGACGCGGAGAGTGAAGGGGTGAGAGGTTGGAGATTGGAGACTGGAGATTAGAGACGGCGAGATTTTTGATTTTTGATTTTTGATTTTTGATTGTTGATTGTTGATTGATGATTTGCGAGATGCGATGCGCGAGATGCAATGTGCCATTTATTACAACGGGCAGGGTTTTCACCATATGTCAAAGAGGTTTACGGGTGAAAATGGCGGTGGAGCGCCGCAGTGAAATTGAAAGAGGAAATGAGGCGATAGTGGTGAGAATATTGTGTTTTAGGATGAAAAGGAGAGTGCAAATGGGGTTTCTCTAAAAAGATTAATGACGGTGTTCAAAGAGGGGCGATTCCCGAAAGGGGTTTAAGACACGACGATTCGTCCTCGTGAATTTTTTATCATTTCAGTTCAAAGAGGGGCGATTCCCGAAAGGGGTTTAAGACAGTGCGAGAGTAGCGCCAACGCCAAGGACGGTCCACAGAGTTCAAAGAGGGGCGATTCCCGAAAGGGGTTTAAGACGGCAAGCGGCTTTTTGCCCCGCGGGAAAGATTACTTGTTCAAAGAGGGGCGATTCCCGAAAGGGGTTTAAGACAAAATTTTGGTCCTGGCCAGCCACTTGGGCACGGCCGAGTTCAAAGAGGGGCGATTCCCGAAAGGGGTTTAAGACGCGATATTCTGCGCGACGGGCGGTGCGGGCGGGGGGACGTTCAAAGAGGGGCGATTCCCGAAAGGGGTTTAAGACTTAATCGTGCCATACTGGGAGATATTACAGTTTGAGCCGTTCAAAGAGGGGCGATTCCCGAAAGGGGTTTAAGACTTTGATCCTCTTTAAAATAAAATTTGGCGAACTTTGAGTTCAAAGAGGGGCGATTCCCGAAAGGGGTTTAAGACTGTAGACTCTATTCGCGGTGGTCCGGGATGCTCTCCGTTCAAAGAGGGGCGATTCCCGAAAGGGGTTTAAGACTCATTTTGCCCTCCTTGGCAAAATGAGGTCATTTGCGTTCAAAGAGGGGCGATTCCCGAAAGGGGTTTAAGACCGACACTTGGACGTTCGATCAGGTGCCACCCCCCCTCGGTTCAAAGAGGGGCGATTCCCGAAAGGGGTTTAAGACCGTATTCCATGGTAAGCTGCGTCTGCAACTCCGAGGAGTTCAAAGAGGGGCGATTCCCGAAAGGGGTTTGACTGAAGGCGGAAGGTGGAAGGCGGAAAGTGGAAAACGCAACCATGAACCGCGTGGAATTGTTCGCGATCGCAAGACACCCGATGTCTCTTCTCGCAAAGCATCTGCCAAAGGATGGATGAACATGCAATCCTTTTTCGATTTACTCAACGCGCTGGGTTATATCTCTACAATCATCGTTTTGATTGGCGTCGTGATCGCCATCTATGCCTTTGCCAAAGGCATCGCCCCGGTGCTCTGGCGACTGGGGATCGGTCTCTCCCGACGAAAAATCGCGGTGTTTGCCGACAGTCAATTTGAAGATCTCGAAGCGCTGCTCGTGGATTCCGGTCTATTTCAAAAATCCAACGTCATCCAGATCACCAAGTCCTCCTTGAAAAAAGCGGAAGCGTATAATCTGTTCTTGGTGCATTACAAAGCATTCGAGGACGAGATGGAAAAAATTTTGGCAATGAAACAAGATGCGACCGCGCTCATCGTATACTCGCCCCAAGAGGACGGTTTTATTAATCCAACCTATATGGCAAAAATCAACGCGCACCGCAATGCAACGGTGGTCAACTTGCGCGGCCGACTCTTGAACGATGTATTGGTCAGTATAATTACGACCCGCCCCCGCGCCTAGACCAGTTTCCGATTCGATTTAGGGGACAGACCCTTTGGGTTTCCGAAAACCCAAAGGGTCTTTTACCCATAACCAAACAGGAATTCGCAAGTAATTTTCTTTTTCCATTCTGGCATCCACGACATATGTTCACAATTCGTTTTAATCAATCGTCTCCCGCGCAACCGAATATCCAAACCATCGCGCGCCGCATCGGCAAAAGCAATCCCGCCGAAATCAAAATCGGCGTTCAGAGCCGCAAAGTGAACCTACCGCGCGATAACCAGCGGCACTTGCTTTTGGATTTCAATGATTTGTTTGTAGATGAATACACTCCCAAACCAAATGCGTGGACAGAAATTCACGGCGCACTCTTGGAGTTGCGAAACGCGCTCGCGGCGGAAATTGGTCTCCCGCGTGTATGCTTTTCTCCCAACGCGCATTTAACGATTGGCTATCTCATCGGCAATGTGTTTGACAAGCAAACCGGTTTTCCCTTGTCGGTGAATCAGCAAGGCGCGCGTTGGGATGCGGACGCGCCCACTAGCCAAGCATTTGACTTGGAGGTCAATACAGAAATAGGTTTACTCTTTGCGCGCGAGTTGATGTTGGAAATCTCGCTGACGTTGGATTTGAGCGCACAAGCGAATCAACTGGTCATGCAATTACCGCGCCCGATACGGCGCCGCCTTCAAGTACGTGCCCAAGACAAACCGCTGGGTTACATACTCTGCGCCGCAGAGGCAGCGAGCATCGCGCAGCAACTGCGCAACCTCTTGATCGCGCAACGCTCCGACTCGAACTATGAACGCGTTCATCTCTTGAGCGCAATCCCATGGGGCTTGGCATGTTGGATTGGACGACTCGCAAATGCCATCGGACCGCTCCAACTCTACGAATGGCATAACAACAATCATTTTTACACACCCTCGGCGGAAATTGCGTGAACCGAATCCCGAAAATGAACGCCACGCTTGAATTTCGCTTTTTGCGCTCTCAAATTGTGACAGCCGCTTTGGGCTTTTCCATAAAGAATGAGCGTTTTGATGCGCGGTCGGAAGTGATTGGGAATACGCCTGTCCAACGCGCGGTGGCTTGGCGGATTATCGGCTGACGGCATTGCGCGCCGCGCGCGCGTTTTTTTCTTCCGACATTATTTCCAAGATGCGGTCAATGCGGAAGGTGCGTTCGGCATGGTCGCGGTGGCAGTAGCCAATGAGATAATCGTTGTGGCGGCGGGTTTCGAGGAGATGGGGTTCGATGACGCGTATGGTGGTTTCGTCGGTGTAGGGGGAATAGTAGGTGATGGTAAGCGCGGTTTGGGTTTGGAGGGCGTTTTGAATTTGGGCGAGATGTTTTGAGACGAGGGAAGCGGGAACGGGATGCGATTGCGCGGTGACGAAGGGTGTCGCTGCGCGATTTTTTTGTGGGTCTTGGAAGAGCGGGCTGGCGTTGAGGATGTCTTGGATTTGGGCGTCGAGCTGTTCCATTTCGGCGGCGGGGATGGTTTGGGTGAGTGTTTCGAGGATGGAATAGGGAAGGGAATAGTTGATCAGATGGCGCGCGGCGAGTTGGCGAGTGAGTTGAAGGGCGAAATAGAGATTTGAGACTGGAGACTGGAGAATGGAGACTGTTGACTGTTGACTGTTGATTGGTATCTCGATGCGTGGGAAGATGCCGCGATGTTGGAGGCGGCGAATGAGATGTTGCGCGCGGTCAGGGCGAATGATGATGGCGCGCGGGGAAAGGGGGCGCTGGAAACAGGCGCGGATGGTTTTGGCTTGGGCGAGCGCGCTGATTTTTTGGGGGTCGTCGCTTTCGAGGAGGATGACGTGGCGCAGGGCGTATGCGCCATATTTTTCACCGATTGCGTCAAGCCAATGATGCACGCGCGGCGGTAGTTCGGCGGCGGTGATGGTTTCGAGAAAAAGTTGGAGGTCGGCAAGCGTCGCGCCCTGATCGAGGGCGCGACGTATTTTTTCGGGGTCAAGCGCATAGAGACGGCGTAAGGAGCGCGTCGTGACAAGGGTCGTGAGATGGTTCGCATACTTGGAAAGCTGAAAGAGGGCGCGCGGTTGGGTCGTTTCGTCGGCAATGAGAGTTGGGGCGGCGTCGGTTTTTGTTTTGGACCAAACGAGCGGATTTGGTTTTGTAGGCGTGTCGAGCGCGGGGACGCGGTGAATTTGTATGGTCGCGCGCGATTGCCAGGTGAGTTGTCCAAGAGTTTGGAGCAGGTTGAGCATTTCGCGGAGTACGGTTTCGGGCGCGTGGGCCGGGGCGTCGTCGTCAAAGGTTGGGAGCGGAATCATTTTGAGAAAGGTGGTAAAGCGGAGCGTTTGGTCGGGTGCGGCGTGAATGATTTCGAGGAGGGGAGTAATCAAACGCCAAGGGGTATTGAGATGATAGCCGGGCAAATGAAAGGCGCGCCAGAGTTGGAGATGCGCGTCGGTTGGTCTTGCGGGCAAGAGGGCTTGTAAGAGGAGGTTGGCTTGGGTGGTGGAATCGGATTCGACCCACCGCGCGGCGTGAGGGGTGAGAATGATTTGGCGTTGATGATAGGCGATGAGGCGCGCGGCTTCGGCGAGCGCGTGGAGCAAGCAAAGGCGCGGCAAGTCGCGTTCGCGCAGTTTGGTGATGGCGCCGCGTTGAAATTCGCCGCGCGCGTTTTTGGTTGGGTTAAGCAATGTTGGAGTGCGCTTGGTAAGCAACGCGTTGAGGGCGACGAGATTGGCGGTGGCAAGAAAACGCGCGCCGATAATTTTGCAAGGATGCGCCTGGAGATACGAGAGAAAGGTGAGCATGTCGGCGCGGAGGAGAGTAAATGGGTTCATGGTGTGTGAGGGTGAAAAAAATGAGAGTTGAAATTGGGATTGGGTAATGGTATGATAGTTGTGGCGGACACGCAAGTCTGAATTATTACGGCGGACAGGGTAGGCGCCGGTTGTCAGAAAGGTTTGCGAAGGGTTGTGGCGAGTGGGACGAAAAAGGGCTCTGGAGGTCAAAAATGGGTAAGGAGTGGGGCAATGATTGGGTGAACACATCACGGGAAGGTGAAAAATGGTGCAAAGCATAAAAGATTAATGATGCGGTCACAGAGGAAATAATTCGCGCAAGCGGTTTGAAACGGAGTTTGGAGACAGGTCTTTGATTGCGGCGCTGCGCTGTCACAGAGGAAATAATTCGCGCAAGCGGTTTGAAACCTGTGCGAGCGCGCTAAGCGTCATGGGCATTTCACCTGTCACAGAGGAAATAATTCGCGCAAGCGGTTTGAAACCTGATTCGGCAAAATGTTTGTGCCCGCTTGCCGCGTTGTCACAGAGGAAATAATTCGCGCAAGCGGTTTGAAACTTGCCGATTTGAGCAGCTTAATTATTTCCTCTTTATGTCACAGAGGAAATAATTCGCGCAAGCGGTTTGAAACAAATGCGTCATAGCAACGCGCTTGGGAATTTTCACGTCACAGAGGAAATAATTCGCGCAAGCGGTTTGAAACTTGGCTTATTGAAGATACGTTTATAGAACAGGGGTTGTCACAGAGGAAATAATTCGCGCAAGCGGTTTGAAACACGAATCGTTCGTCATGGTTGACGACGACGTGCGGCGTCACAGAGGAAATAATTCGCGCAAGCGGTTTGAAACTCTATTGGCTTCTGGTATGCCAAATCCCATGCACGGGTCACAGAGGAAATAATTCGCGCAAGCGGTTTGAAACGCGCGCTCGTCGGCGCGCTCGTCGGCGCGGGTATCGGTCACAGAGGAAATAATTCGCGCAAGCGGTTTGAAACCGCTTGTTCGCAGATTGACAATGATGTCCTGAATCCAGTCACAGAGGAAATAATTCGCGCAAGCGGTTTGAAACACCACAACGATCAGAATTAGTGAGTGGGCCGAGGCCCGTCACAGAGGAAATAATTCGCGCAAGCGGTTTGAAACTTACACTCTGGGCATGTGTATTCCATTTCCAAAAAGTCACAGAGGAAATAATTCGCGCAAGCGGTTTGAAACTTCGTTCAACGCCACCACCCGCACCCGCAATTCCGGAGTCACAGAGGAAATAATTCGCGCAAGCGGTTTGAAACAGATATTCCGCTTGCTTGAGCGACACTGCCGTGCCGGTCACAGAGGAAATAATTCGCGCAAGCGGTTTGAAACATGTTATATCAATGGGAGCGTGACGACTCACTAAATGTCACAGAGGAAATAATTCGCGCAAGCGGTTTGAAACTTGATATTATCGCTTTTTTGCGGATTTGTCAAGGGAGGTCACAGAGGAAATAATTCGCGCAAGCGGTTTGAAACTTACGAGCAGGACGAGCGCCTCTTCGGCGTCGCCCTGTGTCACAGAGGAAATAATTCGCGCAAGCGGTTTGAAACTTTCGGCATCGAAGCTTTGAGCGAATCGGTCATGATAAGTCACAGAGGAAATAATTCGCGCAAGCGGTTTGAAACCATCGTCTGCAAACTTCACCGTGTCATCGAGGGCAGTCACAGAGGAAATAATTCGCGCAAGCGGTTTGAAACAGTTTCTTCAGCATTTTTTTGGCCCCTCCTAGCGCGGGTCACAGAGGAAATAATTCGCGCAAGCGGTTTGAAACTCCCAACGTTCGGGAGCTCCCCCAAAGCGGGAGGCGGGTCACAGAGGAAATAATTCGCGCAAGCGGTTTGAAACGTTTTCATGGGACCTACTCCCGTCTCTTGGTAAGAGGTCACAGAGGAAATAATTCGCGCAAGCGGTTTGAAACTTCTTGGGTAACGACGCTATAAAAGCCGCCAGTCACCGGTCACAGAGGAAATAATTCGCGCAAGCGGTTTGAAACCAGCGCCTGTATATTTCACGACATAAATGTCTTCAACGTCACAGAGGAAATAATTCGCGCAAGCGGTTTGAAACGAATAGCCGGCGAGAGGGGCGTACTGTTGAGTCAAGTCACAGAGGAAATAATTCGCGCAAGCGGTTTGAAACTGTATTGAGTCTCATTTCAGTACATGCCAAATTCGACGTCACAGAGGAAATAATTCGCGCAAGCGGTTTGAAACAAAACGGCGAGGAGGAAAATTCCCACGCCGATCCCGTCACAGAGGAAATAATTCGCGCAAGCGGTTTGAAACCTTCAACGGCAAGTAGAAGGGATAATTCTTATCCCCGTCACAGAGGAAATAATTCGCGCAAGCGGTTTGAAACAGACCAAAATTCCTCCCACCACTTGTCGTGCTCGGTCACAGAGGAAATAATTCGCGCAAGCGGTTTGAAACTGACGGGTTTCTTCAGCGCCAGCACCAATGCCAGGTCACAGAGGAAATAATTCGCGCAAGCGGTTTGAAACTTACTTACTTCTTGTGCCTAGCCACCATAGGGCGGGCGGTGTCACAGAGGAAATAATTCGCGCAAGCGGTTTGAAACCTTCCTCCTGTTGCTGGAGATTAGGCGGAGCACGAGTCACAGAGGAAATAATTCGCGCAAGCGGTTTGAAACCAAATTTTCATAGAGCGTAAAAATGTTTTGCGCTGGGGTCACAGAGGAAATAATTCGCGCAAGCGGTTTGAAACAATCTACCCCTCACTTGAGCATCTGTTCCGAGCATGTCCACTCTTCTCATCAAACACGCCGATATCCTCACCCTCGACGCTGACAATTCGATTCTCAAAAATTCAAGTCTTGCAATCCAAAATAAACAGATCGTCGCCATTGGTGACATCGCGCCCGATTTCTCCGCGGACGAAATTATTGATGCGAAAAATCACGTCGCCTTGCCGGGATTCTTTAACGCGCACACGCACGCGGCAATGACCCTCTTGCGCGGTTCGGCAGAAGATTTGCCGCTGGAGCGTTGGTTCAACGAAGGGATCTGGCGCACCGAATCCGCGCTCCAAGAGGACGATGTCTATTGGGGCGCTGCGCTCGCGGCGTGCGAAATGATTCGCAGCGGCACGGTCGCTTTTTCCGACCATTATTTTTATATGCACAATGTCGCGCGCGTTGCGCAAGAAGCAGGTATGAAGGCGCTGTTGGCGTGGTGCGTCTTTGGTTCTGATTTTGCGTCGGAAATGGGGCCTACAACGCTTGCGCTCACCGAGGAATTTGTCGCGGAATTTCAAAATAGCGCGGGCGGACGTATCCAAACGATGCTCGGCCCGCATTCCCCCTACATCAGCGCCGAACGCGCGTTGCGCGACGCCGCCAATGTCGCGCACAAACTCGGCGTCGGCTGCCACATTCACGTTTCGGAATCGTCCGAGCAAGTCGCCAATTCATACAAACAGCACGGCAAATCCCCCGTCGCGTATTTGAATGCTCTCGGAATTTTCGATCAGCCCTCTATCGCCGCGCACGCGATCTATATTGACGATGCCGACATTGAAATTCTGCGCGCCAAGAATGTGACCGTCGCCGCCTGTCCCAAGACGCATCTCAAGCTAGCAATGAAAACGACGCGGATTGTGGATTTGTTGAATGCAGGAGTGAATGTCGCGCTCGGCACCGACGGCGCGGCATCAAACAACGACCTCGATATGTCGCAAGTGACGCGTCTCGCCGCGCTCTTGCAAAAACATGACACGGGTGACGCGACTGTCCTGCCTTCGATGCAGGCGCTAAAACTTGCGACTCGACAGGGCGCGCGCGCAATGGGCTTTTCAAAGAGCGGCGTCATTCAAGTCGGCGCAGATGCGGATTTGATTCTCATCAACTTGGACAAACCGCATCTCACTCCGCGCCATGACCTCGCCGCGAATGTGGTTCACTCCGCGCAAGGCAGCGATGTGAATTATGCGATTGTGGACGGGCAGGTATTATTGCGTAAAGGGGAACTGACGACGCTGGACGAGAAAAAAATAATGCGCGAGGCAGAAACGCGCGGCATTCGCATGGCGCAGAGCAACTTGGCGCAGACGCAAAAGTATCAATCATAGCGTCTCGCACACGATTCCAAATTGACACGGGCAGGTCGCATGCGACCTGCCCGCGCTTTTTTTACTGCGCTTGATTCAATTCAAATGGCGTCCAAAACAACGCGCGCCGTTCTTTTTTTCTAGAACGGCGCGCGTTGCGAAAAAAATTTTTAGAACGAATTCCTATTCGATGGAAGGGACAAACCTTTCGGGTTTCGGAAACCCGAAAGGTTTGTCCCTGGTCCCATCAGAAATTCACTCTGGACCAGTTTCCGATTTGATTTAGAGGACAGACCCTTTGGGTTTCCGAAAACCCAAAGGGTCTTTTACCTTGGATCAAACAGAAATTCACTCTAGGTCGCGTCGCCGTCCGCGGGCGCGCGCGCTCCCAACTCGCGATCCAAAATCAAAATCGCGCTCGCGCTGTCGCCCGCCAATTTCAACTGGTCCACAATCAGCTTGGCGCTCTTTTCCTCTTCCACTTGTTCGCTGATGAACCATTGCATCAGCACCAGCGTCGCATAGTCCGGTTCCTTTTGCGCTATCGCATACAAATTGTTAATCATCGCCGTCACTTTTTGCTCGTGCGCGTACGAATTTTCAAAGACATCGAGCGGCGATTTCCAATCGGCGGGCGGCGCGTCAAAGCCCAACACCAACGCGCGGCCATCGCGGTCATTGATAAAATCGAAAATCTTGAGCCCGTGTTCCAATTCTTCGCCGTACTGCACGCGCATCCATTTGGCAAAGCCGGGCAATCCTTTATCTTCAAACCACGATGACATGGCAAGGTAAACATGCGCCGAATAAAATTCATTTTTGATTTGTTCGTTCAGCGCGTCTTGCAGTGATTGAGAAAGCATAACAACTCCTTTGAAATTTCAGATTTCTGATTTCTGATTCAGATTTCTGATTTCGACTCTCTAATTTTTTGAATCGTCGCGGGAATGAGCCGCAACGCTTGACTTGTTTCCGCCTTGGTGTTTTCGCGTCCCAAGGTGAGACGCAGCGCGCCGCGCGCGAGTTCAGGCGCGTAACCCAATGCCGCGAGAACGTGCGACGGTTCAGGCGAGCCGGCCGTGCAGGCGGAACCGGTCGAAGCCGCGATGCCCGCCAAATCCAACGCAAACACCATCTCGTCGCCGACCGCGCCGGGAATGACAAAACTGGAATGGCCGGGCAAACGTTCGGTCGGATGTCCGGTCAATTCCGCGCCCGGAATCGCTTCAAGCAATCCTTCCACCAAACTTGCGCGATTTTCGCGCAAGTTCGCGTTGTGCGTATCGCGTTCGGTCTGCGCGATTTCCAACGCGCGCGCCAAGCCGACCAAGTACGGCACATTCTCGGTTCCCGCGCGCCGCCCGCCTTCTTGATTGCCGCCGGTTTGCGTCGGCAAAATTTTTGTGCCGTTACGAATATACAACAGACCGACGCCTTTGGGCCCGTGAAATTTGTGCGCGCCGAGCGACATCAAATCCACCGCCAGCGCGTTCACATTCAACTCGCAATAGCCGCCCGCCTGCACCGCGTCGGTATGAAAATAAACGCCGCGCGCCCGCGCGAGTTTGCCGATTTCGGCGATGGGTTCCAGCGCGCCGATTTCATTATTCGCGTACATCACGGAAATCAAACAGGTCCGCGCGGTGATGGCGCGCGCAATGTCATCCGGATTAACTATGCCGTGACGATTCACGGGCGCGTAGGTGATTTCAAAACCGAATTCGCGTTCGAGTTGTTCGCACGTGCGGAGAATCGCGTGATGTTCAATCGGCGTGGTGATAATGTGATTGCGGCGTTCGTCGCGCGCGCGCGCCGCGAACGCAATGCCGCGCAGCGCGAGATTGTTCGCTTCCGTCCCGTTTCCCGTAAATACGATTTCACGCGTATGCGCGCCGAGAAGATCCGCGACCGTTTGTCGCGCCGCGTCCACCGCCGCGAGCGCCTGCTGCCCGTAACGATGCAGCGAAGAAGGATTCCCAAAACTTTCGACAAAGTACGGTAACATCGCGTCGCGCACGCGCGGGTCAACGGGAGTGGTCGCGGAATGATCGAGATAAATCATAGCCAAAGACAAATCGCGTAGGACGTATCGCAAAGAGGAGTTGCGATTGACAGTCTGCGATACGCGAACGCGTCTATTATAACGCCGCGCTGGAGCGAGGTCAAAGGAAATGGAACTGGTGATTATCCACTTCTCGAAAACGCAACGGATTTCCAGACCCTAAGGGTTTTCGAAAACCCTTAGGGTCTGGAAATCCGGGCAATCGCCAGAAATGGAATAAAATTTTCGCGATTGCGGTTGACGTTCCCGCATGGGCAGAATACAATCGGCGGCACACTATGAAAAATTTTAGCGAAAAAATTTCTTTTCTGTGGAGCATCGCGGAATTGCTCCGCGACAGTTTCAAGCGCAGCAAGTATCAAGATGTGATTTTGCCGTTGACCGTTTTGCGGCGGATTGATTGCGTGTTGCAGCCGACGAAAGCCAAGGTGTTGGAACGCCAAGCGCGTTTGAAAGCGCAAGGGCTGCAGAATCTCGACACCCAATTACGCAAAGCGTCGGGCTATGCGTTTTACAATACGTCGTTGTACGATTTTGAAAAATTGTTGAACGACGCGCCAAATCTCGCGGCGAATCTGCGCAATTACATCGCGGGCTTTAGTCCCAACATGCGCGAGGTGTTGGAAAAATTTGATTTCGACAACACGCTTACGAAATTGGACGAAGCGGGCTTGTTGTTTCTCGTGTTGGAGCGTTTCAACGCGATTGATTTGCACCCGAACGTCGTCAGCAATTTAGAGATGGGTTATATCTTTGAAGAGCTGATTCGCAAATTCAATGAAGCGTTGAACGAAAATCCCGGCGAACACTTTACGCCGCGCGAAGTGATTCGCTTGATGGTGAATTTGCTTCTCGCCCAAGACCGCGAGGCGTTGAGTCACAATCATGTGATTCGCACCGTCGCCGACCCGTGCTGCGGTTCGGGTGGCATGTTGACCATCGCCAAAGAACGCATTTTGGAAATGAACCCAAACGCGCAAGCGCATCTCTTTGGGCAAGAGGTGAATCCTGAAACGTTCGCGGTGTGCAAAGCGGATTTGTACATGAAGAGTCCCGACGGCACGGACGCGGACAATATCAAATTTGGCAGCGTCCTCTCGAATGACCAACACGCGACGCGGCATTTCGATTACATGCTCGCCAATCCGCCGTATGGCAAAGAATGGAAGATGGACGCGGACGCGGTGAATAAAGAAGCGGAAAAGGGCGACCTCGGACGTTTCGGCGCGGGCTTGCCGCGCATCAGCGACGGACAACTTTTGTTTTTGCAGCACATGTTGAAACGCATTCACGCGCCCGCGCAAAACGGCGGACGCGTGGCGATTGTGATGAACGGCTCGCCGTTGTTCACCGGCGACGCGGGCAGCGGCGAGAGCGAAATTCGCCGTTGGATTTTGCAAAATGATTGGTTGGAAGCGATTGTGGCATTGCCCGAACAACTTTTTTACAACACGGGCATCGCAACGTATGTGTGGATTTTGTCGAATCGCAAGGCGGACGCGCGGCGCGGCAAGGCGCAGTTGATCAACGCAACGACTTTTTGGACGCCGATGCGAAAAAGTTTGGGCGACAAACGCCGCGAAATTTCGGACGCGCAGATCGAGGAAATCACGAAACTCTTTACGGCGTGCGCGGAAAATGAACACTCGAAAATTTTCGAGACCACCGCGTTCGGTTATCGCAAAATCACCGTCGAACGTCCGCTGCGTTTGAATTTTCAAGCGAGCGCGGAACGCATCGAGCGTTTGCGCGGCGAACGCGCGTTTCAAAATTTGGCGACGAGCAAGAAAAAGGAAAAACGCGCCGCGCAACAAGAAATCGAGGCGGGACGCGCGTTCCAAGAAAAAATTCTCGCGCTCGTCCGTTCATTGCCGAACACACTCTACAAAAATCGCGCGGCGTTCGAAGCGCAGCTCGATACCGCGCTCGGCGCCGCGACGGAACGGCTCGACACGGTAAAAATTTCCGCGCCCGTTCGCAAAGCGCTGCTCAACGCGCTTTCCGAACGCGACGCAACGGCGGACATTTGTTTTGACCAAGACGGCAAACCCGAAGCCGACGCGGAATTGCGCGATTACGAAAATGTGCCGCTGGGGCAAGACGTACATGATTTTTTTGCGCGCGAGGTTTTGCCGCACGTTCCCGATGCGTGGCTTAATTCGGAGGTCCGCGACGCGTTGGACGGCGAAATTGGCAAAGTCGGCTACGAAATCAATTTCAACCGCTATTTTTATCAATACCAACCGCCGCGCCCGTTGGAAGAAATCGAAGCGGACATTAAATTGTTGGAAAAGGAGATTTTGGAGATGTTGCGCGCGTAGGGGCGAAGCATTGACATTCGCGGATGTGACTCGATGCGCGAACGCGTCGGTCAGCGCTTTGCTCTTACTCGGGCGCAATCAAACGCGGTTGCGCGATATACGGTTCGCAGATTTTACACTTGACCAAATTTTGAAGGGGCTGAAAATGGTGGAGGTTGTATGTGTGAAACTCGGAGGCGTCAATCCATTTTGCAGTCGCAAGATGAATCGCATCCAATGGTTTTACAATTTTGATGCCCATGCGAATAGACTCGCGAATAAGCATCCGCGCATCTTTGGCGATTTGTTCGTGAAATTCGACGAGTTCGACAACGGAATCGTCTGCCCAAAAATCGTCCAGCATCTGCTCGTAAGCCGCGTCTAATTGACGCGTCGTTTTTTCATACGCCGTGTAAGCGACCTCGACTTGAGACATTTCCGATGTGACGATTTTTTTCTTGCCGTCGCTGTTTTCAATATCGTCCACAATGGATTCGAGCGTCGAAATACGCGTCGCTTCTTTTGTCATGTAGGCAATGAACACGCAGCTGTCCCACTAAAAAAGGCGCGGTGATTTAGCCATTGCGAAGCGCCGCCGTGATGCTTTCCGAAGTTTCGCCCGCTAAATCGAGAATGCCTCTGGCGCGACGAAATCCGCCGGGTTTGCTTTCGACCGCTTGAATGTCAGAGATTTCGCGAATCGCAAACGCTCTGCCCGTTTTGGGGTCACGTCCGATTTTGCCCGAGACGTACACTTTTTTGCCCCAGTACGGACGAATGAGCTCTTCTTGGCTCTCTTTCAAATAGCCCGCAATGGGGCGGTCCGAGAGAACGTCATAGAGCGTAAAGCGAATGCCGCGCCGCGCCGAGAGCGTTTGCACAATTCCTTTCAAACGTCCATACGCATACGTGGGTTTGAGCGCGGACTTGCCTTCCGCGCGACTTTCGACGATATAATCATCGTACGACGTCTCGAAGCGCAGCGAGGTGATATGACCGTTGAGCAGTTTGGTGAGGTTTTGCGCGGGGATGCGAACTTTGTCAGAATAGGGAATGGGTTGATGCGTGTGCAGGGCTTTGCCCACCGTCGCGTACCCAGTGATAACCGCCGCGAGCCGTTCCATCTGTTCCGTCTCGCCTTTCACCGTCGTAATGGCGCTGCCCGCCTCGAGCGTGTCAATGACCCATTCAATCGCGGCGTCATGGGCAATTTCATTGGAGAGGCCTTGCACCAGCGCGTTGAAATAGTTCAGCGCCTGGGCAAACTCTTGCAAGGGGACCTCGCCATTGAGCGCAAGGGTTAGCGTATCGTTATCCATTTCGCACCTCGCAAGTTGTCACGCCCTCTGCCCGATTTGCGCCAAGCGTGACGCTTTGCGACCTTCTTTCGGATTATACAAGCGGCGCGCGCGGGTGTCAACGCGAATTGAAACAACCGAGGAAAATAGTAGCGCGGAGCGGCGCGCGGGGACAAAACATTCCATCAGAACGCGCGTTCGATTTGACGCAATTATGACAGAACATCCGTTCCAAGTCAAGAGCTATTTTTGAATTCTCAATTTTTACCCATGAATTCCATGATTCAAAACACCCGACGTTGGCAACCCTACCCCGCCTACAAACCCTCCAACGTCCCCTGGCTCGGCGACATCCCCGCGCATTGGGAGGTGAGGCGGTTAAAAAGTGTCGCGCGTTTCATTTATGGCGATTCGCTTGCGGCAGAGGAACGTGAACGAGGCAATGTTCCTGTATATGGTTCAAATGGACAAGTTGATGTTCATAGCGTGGCAAATACGTTTGCTCCTGTCATTGTGATTGGGCGCAAAGGTTCGTTTGGCAAGATAAATTTTTCAGAAGTTCCTGTCTTTGCGATTGATACAACATATTTTATAGATTCGCGCAACACCTCTGCGGATTTAAAATGGCTTGCTCATGTTTTACGTTTGCTTAATCTTGACCAAGCGTCTCAAGATAGTGCGATACCCGGATTGAGTCGCGATGTCGCTTATGGCAATTTCATTCCCGTGCCCCTTCTCCCCGAACAACACGCCATCGCCGCGTTCCTCGACCGTGAGACCGCGCGCCTCGACGCACTCATCGCCAAAAAAGAACAACTCATCGAACGCTTGCAAGAAAAACGCACCGCGCTCATCAGCCGCGCCGTGACCAAAGGGTTGGACGCCAACGCGCCGATGAAAGATTCGGGCGTGGAATGGGTGGGGGAGGTGCCGGAGGGGTGGGGGCTTTGTCCACTCCGTCGTGTAATCAATAAATTCGTTGATTATCGTGGCGCAACTCCTGAAAAGGTTTCTGCTGGAATACCATTGGTTACAGCAAGAAATGTCAAGAATGGACGAATTGATTTTGAATTATCACAAGAATATCTTCGCGAGCAAGATTATGATGATTGGATGATTCGCGGATTGCCAGAACTTGGCGATGTACTTGTGACAACTGAAGCTCCGTTGGGGGAAACCGCCCAAATTACAGACACAAGAATTGCGCTTGCCCAACGAATCATTTTGTTAAAAGCGGACAAATCTCAAATAACGAATGATTTTCTTCAGTACTTTTTGACATCGCTTGCAGGACAAGGTGAATTATGGAGCCGCGCAACAGGTTCGACCGCCATTGGAATTAAAGCGTATCATCTCAAAGAAATTCTGGTAACATTACCACCCTTGAAAGAGCAGATGGAAATTACAAATCACATCGAGCGTGAAACATCAAAATACGACGCGCTTGTCGCAAAAATCCAAGACGCCATTGAACGATTGCGCGAATATCGCGGCGCGTTGATTGCGGCGGCGGTGACAGGTAAGGTGGATGTGCGGGATGGTTGATCGTCCGTAGGGGCAAAGCATTGGCAGACGCGAATGGTTTATCCGACGCGAACGCGAATGCCAATGCTTTGCCCCTACATATAACAATCATGAAATATGACCCGCAAAAACATCATCGCCGTTCGATTCGGCTCAAAGGATACGATTACACCCAACAAGGCGCGTATTTCATCACCTTGTGCGCGCACCAACGCGAATGTCTTTTCGGCGACATCGCCAACGGCGAAATGCAAACCAACCAAATCGGCGAAATTGTGATAACCTGTTGGACACAATTAGCCACGCATTTTCGGAACATCGAATTGGATGCGTTTGTCATCATGCCGAATCATATTCACGGCATTGTCGTCATTGTCCACA
This sequence comes from Anaerolineae bacterium, assembly GCA_021463195.1. Lineage (GTDB taxonomy): Bacteria > Chloroflexota > Anaerolineae > UBA4142 > SHND01 > SHND01. Next base: position 22,108 of record JAJTXZ010000032.1, on the reverse strand, counting down.
ACCCCGCGCGTATCGCCGACGACGCGCGTAGGGGCAAAGCATTGGCAGACGCGGCTGGTTTATCCGACGCGGATGCCAATGCCAATGCTTTGCCCCTACAAAATACGCCGCATGGCACACAACCGCGTTCATTGAACGCGATTGTCCAAAATTTCAAATCCATCACCGCGCGGCACATTCACAAAATTCCCACGCACGCGGACCGTCCGATTTGGCAGCGCAATTATTACGAACACATCATTCGTAACGATGCCGCGTTGGAACGCATTCGCGTATACATTGAAAATAATCCAATGAATTGGCAAACCGATGAAAATTATCACGTATAATGGCGCGCGTATCGCGCGATACGCGCGTAGGGGCAAAGCATTGACAGGAACGTACGCGCATCGAGTCGCATCCGCGAATGTCAATGCTTTGCCCCTACGGATGCCCAACGTATCACCATGATAGACATTTCCGAAAAAAATTTTGAAGCCACGCTCGAGGCGACCCTCTTGCTCGGCGGACCCGATGCGGGGCGCGCGGCGGTGCAGGTCACGCGCGAAACGTCAAACGCCGCGCATGAATTTATCCCCGGCGGCTATCACAAACGCGAACCCGAACAGTACGACAAACAGTTGTGTTTGATTCGCCAAGACGTGTTGGATTTTATTTATGCCACGCAGCCGCAAGAATGGGACAAATTCAAAAAACAGCACGGCAAGGACGCGCACGACAAATTATTTCAACGGCTCGCGCAGCAGATTCAAGCGCGCGGCACGCTCGATGTGTTGCGGAATGGGTTAAAAGCGAACGGCAGCCGCTTTCGGCTCGCCTATTTTCGCCCTTCGTCCGGTTTGAACGAACAATCGCAAAAACTATATCTCGGCAATCTCTTTTCCGAAATTCGCCAACTCAAATACAGCGTCAAAAATGAAAACTCGCTCGACCTCGTACTCTTTCTCAACGGCTTGCCCATCGTCACCGCCGAATTAAAAAATCCCCTCACCGGTCAAACCGTCCAAGACGCGATTAAACAATACAAAACGACGCGCGACCCGCGCGAACCGTTGTTTGCGTTCGGGCGCGTCCTCGCGCATTTCGCGCTCGACCCCGATTTGGCGTACATGACGACGCATTTGCAAGGCGCGCACACGCGTTTTCTCCCGTTCAACCAAGGCAATCAAAACGGCGCGGGCAATCCGCCTTCGTGGCGCGGTTTCGCCACCGCGTATTTGTACGAACAAATTTGGGCGCGCGACAGTTTGCTCGACCTCGCGCAAAATTTTGTCCAAGAGATTCAAGCAGAGGACGACGACGGCAACAAAACCAACAAACGCGCGCTCATTTTCCCGCGCTATCATCAACTCGACACCGTGCGCCGTCTGCTCGCCGATGCGCGGACGCGCGGCGCGGGACAGCGTTATTTGATTCAGCACAGCGCGGGCAGCGGCAAGAGCAATTCGATTGCGTGGCTCGCGCATCAACTCACGCATTTGCACAACGCAGACAATCAAAACGTCTTCGATTCCGTCATCGTCATCACTGACCGCCGCGTGCTGGACCGTCAACTGCAACGCACCGTGCGCCAATTCGAGCAAACGCTCGGCATCGTCGAAAACATTGACCAAACTTCGAGGCAATTACAAGACGCGCTCGCGGCGGGCAAAAAAATTATCGTCACCACACTGCAAAAATTTCCCGTCATTGCGCGCGAGATGCAAATGTTTTCCATCAATCGTTTCGCCGTCATCATTGACGAAGCGCACTCGTCGCAAGGCGGCGAAGCGAACGCCCAAGTGCAAGCGGTGCTGGCGCCCAAAACATTGGCGGAAGCCGAAGCGCAAGAAATGGGCGAGGAACCCGATTACGAGGACCGCGTGATTGCGGAAATCAAAAAGCGCGGACCGCTGCCGAACGTGAGTTATTTCGCGTTCACCGCGACGCCGAAACCGCAAACGCTCGAACTCTTTGGCGTGAAACAACTCGGCGGCGAATACGCGCCGTTCAGTTTGTACAGTATGCGCCAAGCGATTGAGGAAAATTTTATTCTCGATGTCTTGGAAAATTACACGACCTACAAAGCGTATTGGAGTTTGCTGAAACGCGTCGCCGCCGACCCGCGCTATGACCGCCGCAAAGCGACGTATTTGCTGCGTTCGTTTGTCGAACTGCACGAATCCACCATCGCGCAAAAAGCCGCCATCATGGTGGAACATTTTGTCGAACACGTCGCGCCGCGCATTGGCGGTCAAGCCAAAGCGATGATTGTGACGCGTTCGCGCTTGCACGCCGTGCGCTACAAACTCGCGGTGGATAAAATTTTGCGCGAACGCGGCTGCGATTTTCAAGCGCTCGTCGCGTTTTCGGGAACGGTCAAGGATCCCGACGACGGTTTGTTGTACACGGAAACGGAAATGAACACGCGCGCGGCGGGCATAAGCATCGGCGAAAAACAGACCGCGCAATTTTTCAATCAAGACGAATTTCGACTGCTCATCGTCGCGGAAAAATTTCAAACGGGCTTTGACCAACCGCTGCTATATGCCATGTACGTTGATAAAGTATTGCGCGGCTTGCACGCCGTTCAAACTTTATCGCGTCTCAATCGCGTGCATCCCGCTAAAGACGGCACGCTCGTTTTGGATTTTGCGAATGAACCCGACGACATTCAAAAAGGGTTCGAGCCGTACTATGACCGCTTGCTGCTCAAAGAAGCGACTGACCCGAATTTGTTGTACGATTTGGAAACGCGCCTCGCCGATTATCGTTTTTTCACGAGCGCGGACGTAAATCAATTCGCCAACATTTTTTTTGACCCCAAAGCGACGCAAGACAAATTGCACGCCGCGCTCGCGCCCACCGTCGCGCGTTACACGCAAGCAAGCGATGACGAACGCGTCGGCTTTCGCAGCACCTTGCAAGATTACGTGCGGCTCTATGCGTTCCTCTCCCAAGTCATCACGTTCGTTGACGCCGACCTCGAACGCTTGTATGTGTTCGGACGATTGTTGTTACGCAAGCTGCCCATCAAACGCGAACAACTGCCGGTTGAAATTCAAAAAAACATTGACATGGAATCGTACCGCGTGCAACAAACCTCGAGCGGCAAAATCAAACTCGCGCGCGGCGTCACCGAACTCGACCCCGCCGCGCCAAAAGGCGTCGCCGTTTCCAATCCCGAAGAAATCGAACCGCTGTCGCAAATTATCAAGGAACTGAATGACCGTTTCGGCGCGCAGCTCGGCGCGCAGGCGCTGCGCTCGATTCAAGATTTGGAAACGAAACTCGCCGCCGACCCCGCGCTCAACGCCAGCGTCCAAATCAACACCCCCGACAATGCGCGCCTCACCTTTGACCACGTTGCCACCGACCATCTGCAAGAAATCATTGATTCCGATTTCAAATTTTACAAACAGGTCACCGACGACCCTGAATTCGCCAAACAATTATTTGATTGGTTGTTTGAACGCTATCGCAAAACAAAAACATAAGGGCAAAGCATTGATATTTGCGGCTGCGGTTCGATACGCGGATGTGCCTGTCAATGCTTTGCTCCTACCCTCAACAAATATTATGACAACCTGTCTGTGGAAAACCCCCCTATATCTGTGGATAAATAGGCAAATATGGGGATAACCTCCATCATCCGCTATATCGTGGCACGATATATGGGATGTCGAATCGGCGAATGCCACAAATTCTTGTGTGTTGAAAATATAGTTATTTTTAGCGAATTTTGTTATTCCGTCTTGTTCGCGCTTGTCGCGTCCACAGCTTTGCGTGTACCACAGACGCGCGGGGATAACTCGCTCAAATGCGCGAATCTATACGGAACGCGTAAACAGGTTGTCGCGTCCGCGGCAAACCAAAAAATGCGCGCGCGCCCATAGTTCGCTCCTGCACGAATGTTCTACGCGACGCGTCGCGTAAATAACGCCGCGCGCGCGCGACCGCCTAAATTCCTCCACTTGTCCCCAGCCCCTACTACGACTACTAAAGATATAAATAAAGAAATAGAGTACCGTACAGCTTTTTCCCCGTTCCTTTTTCACAAAAAGCCAAACGCGCGAAATAAAAAAGCGCGCCGCGAGTTTTTCTCGCGGCGCGCAAGCTATTTGCGTTATGGCGGCAAACTCATCGCATATAGCTTGCCGCATTGCGTTCATTCAACTCAATAGTTCGTCGCGCAAATAGCGCGACAGTTAATTGCCGCTTGTCCACGACGCCATGCGCTCTGCCGCATAATTATAATCCATGCGTAAAAGATTGGTCACATTTTTTAGCACTTGGCGCAGATTCGAACCGTCAACGTTCATCGCGAAAAATTCCCACTTGCCATTGCGATTCGAGAGAAACAGAATTTCTTGTCCATCCGGCGAAAAGGTCGGCGCGACATTATCGGGATGTTGAAACGATAACGGATCATTCTTGGTCAACAGCGTCGGGTTCGTGCCATCCCACACTGAAACGACTGTTTGCCAAGCGGGTGGTTGACTCACAATATAAGTGAGCCGCGCGCCGTCGGGCGACATGACGGGTGTATTGATGGACATATCGTCGTTAATGAGCTGTGGCACAACATCATCTTGCAAGGTCGTTAGCATCAAGCCCTTTTCGGGATTCATAAACGCGATATTTTTCAAGACCGGATTGTAACTTGGCGTTGTGCCGCCCGTCGGCGGTGTAATCACCTCATTGACCGCTTTATTCACAAGATTGTATTCTTTGAGCGACCATTTGGTAAAGGTGCCGCCGCCAAAACAACGTCCGCCAAAACAAATTGGCGCGCTCTCTTTTTCAGCGGTCACTGTTGAAAAGACAATCCGATTATTGTCTATCCAGGTCGGCGAGCGCAATTGATTGCTGCCATACACAATACGCTCGTTCGTGCCATCCGCGTTAATGACAAATAGACCCGCGACCGCGCCTTCGCGCGCAAACGCGATTTTGCTGCCGTCGGGCGAAAAGGCGGGATCCATGCCGTACGTGATGCGCCGCAAATTCGCGCCATCCGCGTTCACCGTATAAATGCTGCTGCCCGCCGCTTCTTGAAACACGATTTTTCCGCCGCCGCGCAGCGCGCCAAGCGGCGGCGCCGCCGCAAACGGATTGGGCAAAGGCGTTGGCGTTGGCGCGCGCGTCACGACTGTCTGGACGCCATCGCCGCTGACGTTCAACCGATACGCGACATAGTAGGGCGTCGTGTTTTCGACAACGACGTAATAAGCGCCTTCAAATTCAAAACGTCCCACCCATGCCTGATCGCTGCCCGGTGACTTGCTGCTGACACCGACCGGATTCAGTCCGTATTGCGCAATCCAACGCGCAATCGAGTCGGGCGTGTACACGCGAAAAGCGATGCCGGGCACCGTGTTCGCGTCCAACGTTATTTTGACCGGTTGCGCGTTGCCCGCCTCGTGAAATTTGTACCACGTTTGAGAATTGGGCGGCGCGGTAATGGTGGCGCCATTGATGAGAAACGCGTCGCCGGGTCCGGTTCCGCCCGCGGCAAAACTCACGCCGCTAAATAATAGCGTCGCGCCGAACAGCGCGGCGCAAGCTAATAAACCGAAACGCACAAGTTGCTTGTTCATGAAAAAATGACTTTCCTTTGGTCGAGAATGCTTGCGGAATGCTTGCGAGCGCTTGGGCTTGCCGAATCAAACGCGCGGGCAAGCGTAAATAATTTTTCCGCGCCGATATATTGTATCGCAACCGATGCAAAAAACAATTTCGTAAAATCCATGCGCATTCGTCTTCGGGGTCAGTTTGCGGGCGAATCCAATTCGCGCCAACAAGAATACAAAACGTCCCTGCGGACGTTTTCGCAGGTCAGTCGCTGCCTGCGATATCAAACTGGTGTCTCGTCCAAACCGCTGCGCGAATTTTTAATCTAATTTTGTATCGGTTTTCATCGCCCAAAATTGTATTTTTATATTACAATTTCATTACAAACCCAAATACTAATTTTGTTAAAATATTCAAGACTTTGCTTGCTGCGCGCCATAGCGACGCGCAGCTGGAATCCTCAGGAGGCGCGCGATGAAAGATTGGTTCAAAGCAAACGGCGAATTGACGCTCAAATTGATTCTGGGCGCGGTTTTTCTATTGGGGCTGGTGTACGTGCTGCAAATGGAAGAAATTCGGCTCTATGAGAAAAGCGACGCGCTCGCCAATTTTCAGATTCAGGGCATCCCGCTCGGCAAACGCTTGAAAATTGACGGACCCTTTGCGGCGGCGTTTTTGCTGCTCATGGTCTTTTTCATTTGGCGCGTTGCCATTCCCTACGCGCGCGCGCGTCTCGGCGGAAACAAACATACGCAAGTGATGCGCCCCATGCGCTATTTTATGGCAGGCCTCATGGCGCTGCTGTTTGGCTTGTTTTTCTATTCGTACTTTAACTATCGCATCGAGCGCCGACCGTTTCAAACGCTTCAAACTCAAGACCGCATCGCCGCCATGGCGTTCAATCAAGATGGTTCGCGTCTCGCGACCAGTGACAGCAATGGCAATGCGTACATTATGGATAATGATGGGCGGCATAAGCTAACCATTCCGCCGACCTATCCGCAAAATTTGCAAGCCGTCGCGTATTCGCCGTTTGGCGACATGTTGGCGGTGGGCGACAGCGATGGCAACATTCTGCTTTGGAACGCCGAAGGCACGACCTTTAAACGCCAACTCTTGGGCGGACACGGCGCCGTGTCGCAGCTCGCGATGGGGCTTTGGCCCGAAGCGGACGCCGGCGGCGCAAGCATTAACAAAATTGTGTTGGTCGCGGGCTTTGTGAGCGGCGATGTCGCTGTATGGAAAATCAAGCGCGATGGTTCAGACGCCGTTCTCATGTTAGATCAAACGCGCGCGCACGCGCTAAAGGTAACAGCGTTGACATTAGACGCGTCGAGCCGCTTTTTGGCGACGGGCGGCGCCGATTATCAGATCCGCCTATTTGACTTGGCGCGGCAGCGCTTGGTTTATGATTTTGAAGGGCAGCCGTACAGTATCATGGCGCTCGAATTTATGCCGCTCGATGGAAACCGCGTACGTCTTTCCGTGGTGAGCGAACACGGCAAAGTGGATTCGTGGGTTTTTAATCCAACGCAAATCAATTGGAATAAAAATATCGTTTCCGAAGTTCCACACTATTTGTCCCGAGTGGATGGGCGGCCGGATGTAATGAATCTAACCGCCGCCGGTTTTAGCCCCGCCGCGCAAATCTATGCGACAGCGGAAGGCGCAGACGCGTTCAATCCCGCTAACGCGGCGGTTCAAGGGCGCGTCTTTTTGCGTGACTATCCAATCGGCTGCCGTTATGATTTGCTTGAATTGCCGAGTCGCGTCACGCGCGTTTTGTTCGATCCTTCCGGCAATTATCTCGTCACGGGCGAAACGTCGGGCCAAGTGCGAATTTTTCCGCTGACACGCGTGAATCAGACTGAATATGACGCTCGCAACAAGATCGCTTGTCCCAGCATCGCGTCGTCGCGCCTCAAATACAAGATTCAAGCGCATCCGCAAGCGTTTGACCTCAATGCCGCGACATCGGATACCGTGAATGATATTCAAGCGTTGGCGTGGAATCGCAACTCGGCGCGTCCGATGGTGGCGGCGGTGGACAGCAAGCGCGTGGTGCATATTTGCGTCGCGTTCGATTTTCAACAGCCGGCGGAATGTCATCCGCTGCGCGGCGCGCGCGATGATATTGTCCAACTTGGCTTTATGCCAACGCAAGCGGCGCAGACGGCGCGCGCGAATAGTCAAGCTGACTCGGACGCTGCCACCCAAGCCGAAGAGCTGATTACGCTCAGTCGCGAAGGCGCCGCGCGCAAATGGATTCTTTCGGGCAAAAGCGCTTTTTTGCAGCGTGAATTAATCTGGAACGACGCCGCAATCAGCGCGATGGCAATCAATCCCAAGCTGCCGTTAGTGGCTTTGGGCAATGCGGATGGCACGCTGCGTTTGTGGAATACAAATAAATCAGAGTACGCCGATACGCGTCAACATACGAATGAAATTTCGGCGCTCGCCTTTAGCGCGGACGGCAAACAAATGGCATCGGGCGATACGCAAGGCAATGTGTATCTTTGGCAGTTCGATCCGGATAAACCCAAAGCATGGCTTGCCTGGGTCTTTCGCCCCGACGCTGCGGCGCGCGCCGAAAACGCGCATCCGCTGCGTATTACCGCGCTCAGCTTTGCGCCGAATGGCGCGTATCTCGTTTCGGCGGGCGTGATTTTTGAAAATCCGCGAGCCAATGCCAAACCGCAACCGACGGTGCGCGTATGGCAAACGCAGCCCGATTATAAATTGATGCGCGAATTTCAAGCGTCGGGCATTCAATTTACCAATCTGATTATCGCGGCGGATAATCGGCATTTCGTCGGCGCGGGCGACGATGAAAACTTGTACCTGTTTGATATACAGGACGGCGCGAGTCAACCAAAACCCATCGAAACGCTCTCGCGCAATATCATGGCGGTCGCGCTGAATGCGGAACATCAAATTGTCACCGCCGCGCCGGACGGATCTTTGATCCAACAGTACTTGTCGGTGGATATGGATGAGCTGACGCAGCCGGGTTTGCGCAGTCCGTTGGAAGAATGGATTATGCGCGCGCCGACTTCGCGTCTGCTTTTTGCGTTATTCATTCCCGCCATCTTTTTTGCCGGATTGTTTTGGTTTCGGTTTTATGGAACGAACAAAGAGATTGCCGCCTTTCATTTTGCCGCGCAGCCGGAGGTGAACCCGCGGCTCGCGCAGCAATATGTGGCGAATGTGCGCGAAGGCAAACCGCTGCTGGCGCTGGCGGTCCGCAATAATAAAATCGAAAATATCGGCAGCTCCGCGTCGCCCAAGCAAGGCGGTCCCGGCGTCCTGACAGTGGACGAGGGTTATGCGGCGGTATTGGAGCGCGGCGGACGCATTTCGCGCGTCGTCGGCGCCGGCGTATTTTTTCTCGAACAAGGCGAAATCGTCACGATGCCGGTGGCGTTATACGCGCGCAGTTTGACGATAAATGTCAAAAATGTTTTGACGCGCGACCAGATGCGCTTTGAAAAAATTACAGTGGTGGCGCGTCATTGCGTGCAGGGCGCGTGCGATTTTGCGGCGCATGGAACTAAACCGTCCGACGCCAAGACAAAGAACTTTGAATTGCTCGAAGCGATTATCCGCTCCAAAATTTGGACGCCCGAACATTCGGATTACACCAAGACCATTGAAGCGTATGTGACGAGTCAGGTGCGCGATTTGGCGGGCGAAGAATATTTTGAAGATTTATACGTGGGCGGCGTGGGCGCGCGTAAAACGTTGATTCGGACGCTGCGCGAACGAGTGTCAAACAAGATGCGCGCGCAAGGCATCGAAATTGAATCGCTCAACATTACGGAAATTGAATTGGAAGAGCGGATGGTCAAAGCGCTGCAAGATCGCAAACACGCCGAACTGGACCGTCAGGTGAAAATCGCGCGCGCGCAAACGCGCCGCGATGCCATCATTATTCAACAAGACGCCAAGACCGCGCTGCGCGACGCGCTGCTGCGCCAAATCGCGGACCCGCTGCGCGATAAAAATCGCGGCGTTATTCTCGATTCCGAAATCGCGGTGCGGTATATCGAAGCGATTGAGCGGCTCTCGTTGAATTTTATTCAGGACGATTTGTGGAACCTTAAAAAAGACGAAGCGATTGAGGGGACGGTTGTCGAGCGCGCGCTGCCAAACTCGACACAAGTCAACGTCCCGCCGGGGACGCCGCCGCAAGCGGAAGCGTTCGATTCGCCTTGAATTCGTCGCGCGTTCGACAGAGATTGATGCGCTAAAAGATTTTATACCGAACCCGGCGCGCGGCTCTTAAATTGTTATTGCGTATTAGGCGCGAGGTGTCTATATGACTCAACAGTCACCGCAGCAAAATTGCAAGATGTTATTGGGCGGTTTGCAAGAACGCGACCACAATAATATTTTGCTGCATCAACAGGCGGCGACCTTGGCGACGAACGGACAACTGCAGCCCGCGCTGCGCTTGCTGTGGTCGAGCATCGAGAGCGCCAAACGTTTGAACGACGATTATGTTTTGGGCGCGGCGCGACTGTATATGGCGTGGACCTATTTCTTTGCCGCCAGCGTTGAAGAATGGGAGCGCGCGGCGGAATTGTGCGAGAAAGCGGTATATCATTTCGAGCAGCAGCAAGCTAAACATGAACAAGGCATCGCGCAGCTGACGCGCGGTTTCATCTATGAAGCGTTGTGCGACGCCAAGCACGATCGCTGGACACAGGGTTTTCGCGCTTTTACGGACGCGTTTGTGTTACTGCGCCCGACTTCGGAAGAGTTCGCCGAATGCGCGCGCCAAGCGTATGGGCAATTAGGGCGAAAATATGTGGAACTCGGTTTGGCGCACGAAGCCGAAGCCCAAGCGACGGAATCGCAAGCCGCGTCCGCCAACGTGGACGTGAATAATCAGAACGGAAAAACGGCGCGCGCGAACGAACCCAATTCAGCTGACGCGACGCGCGACGCAAACCAACAAACGGCTGAAACACCAAGCGACGCGCCGCCTGACACGGGCGCAAACGCTAACGCAAGCGCGTCCGCGTCGCATCAAGCTCATTTCAACGCGAATACAGACTCTGCCGTGCCTCCGCCCAAAAAAGAGCCCACGGCGGAGCAAGACGCTGCCGCCGCGTCAAAAGCGAATGAATCTTCCAAAACCCAAAAAGAGGCGGCTAAATCGCCCGCGCATTTGCCTTTGGGCTTGCTTTCGACGCGCCTGGTTTTGGCGCACGGCGTCACGTTTTGGACATGGATTTCATTTTTAGGTTTGGGCGTGCTCGGCGGTTCGCTGGCAGGATTGCTGCTATTAGCGCTGCCGCTGCTTTGGCAATACGAGAGTAATCTCGTTCGCTATCTGATTGGCGGCGTTATTGTGGGCGCTGGTTTAGCGTTGCTCGCTTTAGTCATTCTCGCCGGCGCGCGCCAGCTCTGGCTGCGTTTGCCCGCAAATCAAGCGGCAGTCCTTGTCGAACGCGGACGTGTTTGGCCCCTGACAGCGCGCGGCGTGCATTGGCTCATTCCGTTTCATCAAGATGTGGTCGCGTTTGTCCCGACCTCGGACCAACTCTATAGCCGTTTCAAACACAATGTCGTCGAATGGGATAACCGTTGGCTCAGCGCGCATATTGACGCGTCCTATCGCGTACGCGCGCCGGATTTGTGTTGGGACCGCGTGCTGGCGGACTTGGCGCGTCCGCAAGCCCTCGGGCTGCCCGCCCCGTTGGATTTGAAAACAGTCCAAAGCGCGTTGGAAAAACGCGCCGAAATGCTGATTGAACAAGCGCTGCTATTCGTCACGACGGATGCCGCGCTGCGCGGACAGGCGGCGAATCAACGCGCGTTCAATGCCAAGGTTCAAGAATTTTTGCATCGAGCCGCGCCGGCTGACGGCATTGAATTTCAAACCATCGAATTTAGCATCCTGCTCACGATAGGAGACGCGTCGTTCTGATTGATGCGGCGCGCGGAGCTTGTAAAATATACCGCGCGCTTGGCGATTCTGTTACGATATTTTTTCGGGCGCGTTTGGCGTTTGATACAATTCGTCCGTTTTCGCCGCCATCACAAAATCGTTGCGATGCAGTCCCCTGATTTTGTGCGTCCACCAATTCACCGTCACTTGACCCCATTCGGTAAGCAGCGCGGGATGATGATCTTCTTGTTCCGCCAGCGCGCCCACGCGATTCGTGAACGCTAACGCTTCGGCAAAATTTTTGAATTTGTACGTGCGCGTCAACTGCGGCTCGCCCGCGCGTTCAATGACGCGCCAGTCGGGAATTTGCGGCGACCATTCTTGCATCTCTTGTTCCGTCGCGCGCGGCGCATCGGCGCGGCACGCGATGCATTTTTCTGAAACTAGATTCATGTTTTTTCTCCTTGCGCGATAAATTGAATTTCGCGCGCGTCCAACTCGAAAAATCGTTCGCGATTCAATTCTACCGCGCCATCCCATTCAAAGAAAAATTTGCCCGCGCGCGTTTCCACAACGATTTGTTGATGCCCTCCGCGCCATTGCGTCCCGACAATTTTTCCGCGCAAAACATTTTCCGCGCGCGCTGAATGTTCCACAACTCGTTCGATGGCGCGCGGACGCGGCAAAACAAATTCATTTTCTTTGCCCGCGCGTTCTTTTGCAATCTCGAAAACTCCTACCTCTGTTCGCGCGCGCAATTTCCAGTCTCCAGTCTCCAGTTCGCTAGTCTCCAATTCTCTAATCTCCACCAGATTGTTCAATCCCATAAACCGCGCGACAAAAGCGCTCGTCGGCTGCGTATACAATTCCAGCGGTGTCCCGCTTTGTTGAATTTTGCCGCGGTGCAGCAGAATCAAACGGTCCGCCAGCGCAAACGCTTCATCTTGATCATGCGTCACGTACAGCGCGGTCAAGCCCAAACGTTTCAACAGCGCGCGTAATTCGTTCGCCAACTCTTGGCGCAAGAGACGATCCAACGCGCCGAGCGGCTCGTCGAACATGATGAAACGCGGGCGCGGCGCGAGCGTGCGCGCAAGCGCGACGCGCTGCTGTTCGCCGCCCGACAAATGATTCACATCGCGTTTCGCAAAAACCGCGGCATCGAGTCCGACGAGCTCTAACGTTTTATGCACGCGCGTTGCGATTTCATGCGCGGACGCGTTCTGCATCCGCAAACCGAACGCCACATTTTCAAAAACGTTTTTGTGCGGAAACAGCGCGAGGTCTTGAAACATCAGCCCGAACCCGCGCGCGTGCGGCGGAACATTTTTCAAATTGTTCCCATCGAACACGACGCGCCCCGCGTCAGCGTTTTCCAAACCCGCGACGATCCGCAGCAGCGTCGTTTTGCCCGTGCCGCTCGGACCCAGCAAACAAACAATCTCGCCGTCGGCGACGTCGAACGAAATATCGCGCAGCAGCGGCGCGTCGTTGTAATTCTTTGAAATGTTTTGAATCTGAAGCATCGTTCAAAAATCGCAATTCGTAATTCAAAATTCGTAACTCGCGTTACGCGCATTCGCTAAAAAATAACGCGCAAACGTGCGGCAAATTTCAAATTTGCCCTACCCTTGCGTAACATCAGTTCGTAATTTAAAATTCGCCCAACCGCCCAACTCCCTAGTCTCCAGTCTCCAATCTCCAATCACCCAATCACCCACTCCCCATTCTCCCTCCCTCAAAACTCCGCGCCCTCCCTCAAAACTCCGCGCCCTCCCCCACCCGCGCGCGCTCCATCAACGCAATCGCCGCCGCGCTCACGAGCATCAAAAGCGCGCTCAACGCCATCGCTTGGCCGTAATTCGCCAAGCCCGGTTGCCCGAGAAAACGATAAATCGCGAGCGGAATGGTTGTGAATTCCGGACGCGCGATCAAAGTCGTCGCGCCAAATTCGCCGAGCGAAATAATAAACGCAAACACCGCGCCCACAATCACCGCGCGTTCCACAATTGGCAAATCAATTTCGCGAAAAACGCGCGTTGGATTCGCCCCGAGTGTGGCTGCCGCTTCGCGCAAATTTGGACGGATTTGACGGAGCATTGGCACGACGCTGCGAATGACCAACGGCAGCGCGACGAGCGTATGCGCGATCGGCACGAGCCACACTGCCGCGCGAAAATCCAAGGGAGCGCGGCTAAAGGCAATGATATACCCAAAACCGAGTGTCACCGCCGAGGTTGCGAGCGGCAGCAAGAAAAGCGCGTCGAATAGCCCTCCCCCTTTTTGCGCGCGCGTAATGCCGTACGCGGCGAGCAAACCGAGCGCGACCGCGAGCGCGACGGTGACGCCGGCGAAAACGAGCGAATTGCGAATCGCGTCGGTGGGCGCGATGAATGTGGCGGAACCGCGCGTATTTTCATGCAGCGCAAAATAATTTTGCAAACCGAAACCCTGCGCCGTTTGCAGCGATTGCAAAATCAAAACGCCGAGCGGCGCGAGCAAAAAGCAGAGCATCGTCGCGAGATTGGCGACGACAAAAATTTTTTCGCCGAGCGTTTTCAACGCGCGTTTCGTAATATGCTGCGGGCGCAGGCGCGCCGGCGCGGTGACGCGCGCTTGCAGCCGTGTGTAGGCGAAAATAAAAATGAGCGTGAAAAAAATTTGGACGAGTGACAAGGCGGCGGCGAGCGGCAGGTCGAACAAATTCGCGGCGGTGCGATAAATTTCGACTTCGAGCGTGACAAGACGCGCGCCACCCAAAATCAGAATCACGCCGAACGAAGTGAAATCGAAAATGAAAACGAGCAGGGACGCCGCGAGAATGGCAGGGAGCAGCAACGGCAGCGTGATTTCCAAAAAAACGCGCGGGCGGTTCGCGCCCAACATCCGCGCGGCATTGCCCAACTGCGGGTCGAGATTCGCCCACGCCGTGCTGACGATGCGAAACACGATGGTGTAATTATAAAAAATGTGCGCGAGCAGAATGATCCAAATCGTGTCGAGCAGTTGAATCGGCGGCGAGGTCAGATCGAATAGATTCATCAACGCGACATTCAAAATGCCGCGCGGTCCGAACAAGGCGATAAACGCGGGCGCAACCACAATCGTCGGCATCAAGAACGGCAGCGTCGTCAACGCGCGCGCGAGCGTTTGCCCGCGAAATTGATAGCGCGCGAAAATGTACGCGGCGGGCAGCGCGGCAATAACCGTCAAGAGCGTCGAGAGCGCGGCTTGCCAAGTGGTGAACCATAAAACGCTCAGATAGTACGGGTCGCTGAAAATTGCTTGAAACCCGGAAAGGTCGAGCGCGCCGTTTCCAAAAAACGCAAAGCCAAGGATCGCCGCGAACGGATAAAAATAAAATAGCGCGAGGAATCCGAGCGGCAAAAAGAGAATTAGAGACTGGAGACTGAATCGCGCGCGCATTTTATTTGCTGATGTTAGAGACATTTCAAAGGCACGACAAATTTTAAATTTGTCATACAGAAGCAGGCACAAGGCGCTGTCGCACCATCGCACTATCACACTACCGCGCTATCACACTACCGCAACACCGCTTGCGTCCATTCTTTGATCCATTTTTCGCGGTTCGCGTCAATCACCTCAGCCGCAAGTTGCGCGGGCTGTTTGGGCGTTTCCGCGAATTTATAAAAATCGGGCAGCGGCGTGTTGGGCATTATGGGAAACACAAACATTTGCGTCGGAATATCCTCTTGGAATGTTTCGGTCAGCATAAAATCCATAAAGCGGCGCGCCATTTCGGGATTTTTGGCGTTCTTGAAAATGCCCGCAAATTCGATTTGGCGAAAACACGCGCCATCGCCCAATACGTTGCCCGTCGGCGGTGCGGTCAATTTGCCTTCGCTGAAAAAAACTTCGGCGGCGGGACTCGTCGCATAACTCACTACCAGCGGACGGTCGCCATTGCCGCTCCACGTGGATTTATTGTAATACGCGTCATTCCATCCTTCACTGAGGGCGACATCATTCGCGCGCAGCGCTTTCCAAAAATCGAGATAGTTGTCCGCGCCGAATCGCGAAATGCTGGCGAGCAAGAACGCGAGGCCGGGCGAAGAGCTCGCGGGATTTTCCACCACGAGCAAACTTTTGTATTCGGGTTTGATCAAATCGTCGAGCGTTGTCGGCGGCGCGATATTTTTTTCTTTGAACCACGCCTTGTCGTAATTCAGGCACACATCGCCATAGTCAATCGGCGTCAGGCGAAATTGCGGATCGAGTTTGAACGCGTCGGGAATCGCGTCCGCGCCCTTTGGTTTGTATGCTTCAAACAAATCCGCTTTCTCTGCGCGCGACAAAAACGTATTGTCCACGCCGAAAAACAGATCGCCCAACGGATTGTCAGCGCCCGCGAGAATCGCCTTGTTCAACGCCGCGCCCGCGTCGCCCGCTTTCAAAATTTCCACCTTGACGTGATTGGCGTTTTGAAATTCCGCCAGCGCCTTATCGCTCATCGCAAACGAATCGTGCGTGACGACCACCAATTCGGCGGGAATAATGTGGATGGTCGCCGTAGGTCCGGGCGCAGTTGTTGGCTGTAGCGACGTGCCTTGACATGCCGCGAGCGCAGTGAAAACAATGATCGTGAAGAACGTGAGAAAATGTTTCATGTTGCTCCTTTGTGGACAAAAACAAAAACCGCCTCCGAGTGCGAGAGGCGGTTGATGATCAAAAACTTGGCGCTTGATGTTCAACGACGCAAACCGATGTTCCCTGCGCAGGCATTATCCTGTTTCAGGTTCAAAGGGTCGGTGGTTTTGAACCACCCTCTCAGCCCGATTCTACCGAGCTCCCCGGGAGAAATTTCAGATTTCAGATTTTGCTTGGCGAAACAGATGCACAATCAGCAGCATCCCGCGTTTGAAACTCACTTGCGCGCGTTCGCCAAGCATCACGTTGCTGATCCCGCGCGTGCTGCCGCGTTCCAATGTTTCGTCGCGCAGCGGATATTCTAAATCTTTTGTCGTGATGCCTTGAACTTTTGCATCGAGTGGAATCAAGGAAACGATCTCACCCTTTGCGCCATGCACAACATCGTTGCCTTTGCCAATCCACAGTTCACTTGCCGCATCCACAATTTTTAAATTGGCATACTGCGCCAATAACAGCGCATTCGCCAGAAATTGATCTACGCGTCCGCCCAATGCGCCAAGTATTGTGATTTCGTCCGCGCCGCGCGCGTGCGCAAGCTGTAACGCGAGTTCCAAATCCGTTTCATCTTTGGCGCGCGGATATTGAATCAACTCGGCGTGATGGGCTGCAAGCCATACGCGAGTTTCTTTATCCACCGAATCCATGTCGCCAATGACAACCTGCGGCGCGCGTTCGAGAAACAAACGCGCGTTGCGCGCGCCGCCATCCGCCGCAATGCGCAGCTCTGTTTGCTGCCAGATATTTTGCAAGCGCGCATTATTGGATAATTCGCCGTTGGCGACGATGACAGCGTTCATGTTAGCGCAAAGCGGTCATTCTGTTTTGGCGCGTCTCGCTGCGTGGCTACGCGCCAACGCGTATGCTTCCGCCAAAAACGTCTGCACGCGTTCAAACGTCTGCTTGCTCGGGTTGAGAACGCAAATAAAAGACTGCGCGGCATAATCTGGATGCGGCATGATCGTGTCCAGCGCGGTGTAATCATAGTTATCGCGTTTCACCGGAAAAGCGCCGAACAATGAATGAAAGGTCTGCTTGCTGACGCCGATGTTTAGGCGGAACACGCCGGGGCGAGCGAGGTTGGAGATTTTCTCATACTCGTTGCCTGATGAAGCAATCGTCACGAAAGCCAGCATTCGTTCGTCGCCATAGAAAAAGAACGTGTAGCCAAGTTCGTGATTGTCTCGACGCCCGGGAACGTGTTGACGATGTATTGGGCAATCTCCGCTTCAGTTGGATCCGATGCGCCTGAATGATTCATATGCGTGATGACTAGTCATCGTCTTTTGCCATGCGCAAAAAATAATTGTGGAACCGCGCGTCGTGGGTCAATTCGGGATGAAAACTTGTCACGAGCAAATTATCTTGGCGCGCGGCGACGATGGCGCCGTTATCCAATTTCGCCAACACTTGGACGTTTTTGCCAACCGATTCGAGCAACGGCGCGCGAATAAAAATCGCGTGAAAGGGCGTCGCGTCGCCATTCTTGATTTCGGGAATTTCCAAATCCGTTTCAAACGAATCCACTTGGCGCCCGAACGCGTTGCGTTTCACCTTGACATCCATCACACCGACGAGCGGTTGTTTCATGCCAACATCTTTTGCCAGCACAATCATCCCCGCGCAGGTGCCCCATATCGGTTTGCCTTGCGCCGCCATTTCACGGATCGGTTCAATCAAACCGTACTGGGTCGCGATTTTTCCAATCGTCGTGCTTTCGCCGCCGGGGATAATCAAGCCGTCAATATCGCGCAACTGTTCAGGCAAACGCACTTCGATTGCGTTCACGTTCATCCCGCGTAGCATTTCGATATGTTCGCGGAACGCGCCTTGCAGCGCGAGAACTCCGATTTTCATGGTTCGAGTGTTAGGTAGCAAGTCGCAGGTGGGATGGCGCATTTGCTACCTGCTACTTGGTCCCTGATACTTGCATCACCACCCGCGCACCGCGAGCTGCTGCCCTTCGGGAATATCGCGCGCGGAAATGCCGACCATCGCTTCGCCCAATCCGCGCGAAACTTCGGCGATAATTTTCGGGTCGTTATAATGTGTCGTCGCCAGCACAATCGCTTTGGCGCGTTTGGCGGGATCGCCCGATTTGAAAATGCCGCTGCCGACGAAAACGCCTTCAACGCCGAGCTGCATCATCAACGCCGCGTCCGCCGGCGTCGCAATGCCGCCTGCCGCGAAATTCACGACGGGCAGTTTGCCGGCTTTGGCGACTTGTTCGACCAATTCATACGGCGCGCCCAATTCTTTGGCGACGGTGTACAGTTCGTCTGGGCGCATGCCTTGCAAGCGGCGAATTTCGCCCAGCACCGCGCGCGCGTGCCGCACCGCTTCCACCACGTCGCCGGTGCCGGCTTCGCCTTTGGTGCGAATCATCGCCGCGCCTTCGCCGATGCGGCGCAGCGCTTCGCCCAGATTGCGACAGCCGCAGACGAACGGAACTTGGAATTGATGCTTGTCAATGTGATGCGCCTCGTCGGCGGGGGTCAACACTTCGGACTCGTCCACATAATCCACGCCGAGCGCTTCCAACACTTGCGCTTCGACAAAATGTCCGATGCGCGCTTTCGCCATTACGGGAATGCTGACCGCTTCCATGATTTCGATAATTTTGGTGGGATCGCTCATGCGCGCCACGCCGCCATCGCGTCGAATATCGGCGGGCACACGTTCCAGCGCCATCACCGCGCACGCGCCCGCTTCTTCGGCGATTTTCGCCTGTGTCGCGTCCGTCACATCCATAATGACGCCGCCCTTGAGCATTTGCGCGTGTCCGGCTTTGACCGCCCACGTTCCGGTTTGTTTCTCCATGTGAATCACCCCTTGAGTTGAGAATAATGGGCAAGCAGATGAGCGGGCGAGTAGACGAATCTACAAGTCTACGAACGGACAGCGCGTCTGCTTGCGCAACAAAAAAAATACCGACTCGGATGAGTCGGCGGAAGCGTTGTAAAATTCTCGTGTGCCTACGCCGGCATTATCCGGATCAGGTCATGGGGTCGAAGATGGGCTGCGGCAAACAACGCCGCGTCAGTTCTTCCTCTCAGCCGGACTCGCTCCAGCTCCCCGCACATTCAATGATTGAATTGTAAAAATATCTTAACATAAAGGCGCGACGCTGTCAAAAAAATTTTTCAGGATGGCGCATCGTGAACGGACAATGAAAAAAATTTGACGTGACACGATTGGCGGCATCCTAGATCTAGGCCGTTGCCAAATTGCCGAGTTCGGTCCGCGTGAGCAGATTTCCAACGTTATCATACGCGAACGAGGTCATGCCATTAAGCGTGTCGGTCTTGGTCAACGTGCGATTTGCCGCGTCGTAGGTGAACGCCGTCGTTTGATTCGTTTCGCCCATCTGTATACTGATAGAGCCCAAAAATGGATAAAAAAAACCGCGCAAAGGATTTCCCTTTCGCGGTTTTCGTTTTAATTTTTCGCGATTTTCGCGTTAATTTGTTCGCGGATTTCGTTTTAATTTTTCGCGATTTTCGCGTTAATTTTTTTCGCGGATTTCGCGTTAATTTGTTCGCGATTTTCGCGTTAATTTTTTTCGCGGATTTCGCGTTAATTTGTTCGCGATTTTCGCGTTAATTTTTTTCGCGATTTTCGCGTTAATTTGTTCGCGATTTTCGCGTTAATTTGTTCGCGGATTTCGCGTTAATTTGTTCGCGGATTTCGCGTTAATTTTTTTCGCGGATTTCGCGTTACGCTTCTTCCGGCAATTTTTTCGGAATCTGATAGCGGCACGCGTCCGCGCCATTGTTCAGGCACGTGATTTCTTTGACTTCGACCGGGCGATCGGTGAGCCACTTCATCGCTTCGCTGAATGTGCCGACGGTGACGAGACAGCATGGTTTTTCGTGTTTCGGGCGCCACTGACACATGCACTGATCAATCACGACATAGAAATTTTCCGCGTCCTCTTCCAGTCGCGCGGGTTGATTCACCGTTTTGTTCGCCGCGCCGACGATTTGTTGGAGCAGAATTTTCATTTTCGCTTGCGGCGAAATGAGCGGCATATTTTTTAACGCGTTGCCCGCGATGCCGAGCAGTGCGGACTGTTCGCGCAAACTGTAGCGAAATAGTTCGCGTCCGACGCGAATCAAAATCGCGCGCGCCCCGCGCGGTCCCAGAAAATCTTCGACAGCTTGTTCTACGCGGCCGTACTCGCCGAACGTCACGCCATGCTCGAGCGTATTTTCGGGATAATTGTTGATATAGGCGGACAGCTTGGCGCCGTTCAGCACGGCTTTGATGCCGTCCTTGCCCATAACTTCTTCAATCGAAAGAAACAGCAGGCGCAGCGCGCCGCTGGGCATGCCGCGATCGGGAATAGTTGGTTGTGGAGCGCTCATAAGTTTCTCGGGAGAGGATTAGTCTTGCGCGCGTTCCAAGATAGTATACAACAATTCGAGCAAAACGTACTTGACGCTCTCTTTTTGATTGGCGATGCACGGCAAGACTTTGATGCCGTCGTCCAAGCCGAGCGCAATCTTCATATCTTCAGGCGACCACGCATCGGGATGATCTTGTTTGTTCGCGGCGACGACGAACGGTGTTTCGCTATAGCGGCGAAAAGTATCCAAAATCGAACGCGCTTCACGGAACGTTTCAGGGCGCACGCTGTCCACCATCACCACGAACCCCAACATTCCTTCGGATAAAATTTCCCACATGAAATCAAAGCGGCGCTGTCCGGGCGTGCCAAAAAGATACAGCACCAAATCTTTGTCAATGGTGATGCGTCCGAAATCCATTGCGACGGTCGTTTGCGCTTTGACCGCGCGCGTCTCGTCGGTGATTTTGCGTTCAGTGCGTACGACAGCGATTTCGCTGATGCTGCCGATAAATTCCGTTTTACCGGCGGAAAAGGGGCCGGTAATTACCATTTTGACGGTCTGCATAATTCCTTGCGCGAGTACAGAAAAATGAAATCGAATTGCGACGGACTTAGCGGCGGCGAACGCCGTCAATAATACGCAAAAGCACGCTGCGCGATAACTTGGCGCCAGGCACCGGACCGCGTGGCGTGAGGGGTTCGGGGCGCGTGGGCTGCGCCATTTCAATCAAACCGTTCTGCTTGAGCTGGTGAACAATGCGGCGGATTTGAAATTCATCCCAGCCAAGATATTCGGAAATTTGTTTAATCGTATTTTTGGAATTAATAAAAGAAATGACCTGCCATTGTTCGCGCGTGAGCGAAATATCGCGCAGGTTCGCGCTGGGACGTTCGGCAAAACGCAGCGGCGCGTCAAGGTCCGGAATCTCGTCGCGCAAACGTTCCCATTCTTGTTGGCGGCGATTGCCTTCGAGAATGACATTTTCGAGCGAGAGCGGCACGGTGATACGTTCTTCCGGCGGCAGTTGATTTGGCTCAAAATGAAAATCGCCCGCCGCCCACGTAAACAGCTGATACACCGTTTCCAATAAATAACCGCGCACGCCCTGAATAATATCGTTCTGCGATAGATAGCCGTTTTGAATCAAGAGCAAGCCGAGCTCTTTGTCCGTATCCACGCGCGAACGCGCATTCACCGTCTGCGCCTGTTCCGTCGTCAAACGCCCAACCTGCACCAGCACATCGGTCAGACGCGCGGATTTGCCTTCGAACGAGGCATGAATCAAACGCCCTTCACGAAAAAAGAGCGCGGCGAGCGCGCCGCGTCCGTTGGTGGAATGCGCCAGCGGTTCGGGTTTGACTTGGAGCGAACCGGTCTTGTGCGCCAAGTTGATTAGATTCAACAGCTGGTGAATAGAGAAATCTCGCAGGTTGCCTTTAAGCGCCATAGTGATTCCATGCGATAAACGGAAGAGTGCGGCATTGTTCCGTCTGTCGCAAATTGCTCAACGGCGATTATACCTTAAACGAAATTGATGCGTCAACAGTACTTGCGGTTAGATATAGGGCTGGCACAAAGTCGCGCAAACTGTCATTTCGAGCGGAGGCGAGAAATCTCGACCTTGCGCGTCAAACGAGAT
>JAJTXZ010000031.1 GCA_021463195.1 Anaerolineae bacterium | reverse complement strand
GCCGCTGAAACCAAAGTTGTGATACGCGCTCTGATTCAGCACAATTTTCTTGCCGCTCTTGACCAACGCCATCAATTCGTCCGTCGTCTTGGGCGGATTCGGAATCGTGCTTTTGTTATAGTACAACGCCACCGCTTTGACAATAGCTGGCACGGCATAAATTTTGCCATCCACCGTCACGCCTTCAATCGAAAGCGGCGTATAGGCGCCAAGTTTGCCCGTGAGAAAATCATCCAACGGGGCGAGCAAACCCGCGCGCACTTGATTGCCGAGATTATCATTCGGCACAGTGAACATGTCAGGCCCGCCGCCGGCGGCTGCTTCCGTTTCAAATTTGTTGAAAACTTGATCGAATGGGATTTGCAGCACATTGATTTTAGCATCGGGATTGTCGGCTTGAATCTTTTCAAGCACCTGGCCCAACGCTTTTTCTTCAGCGCTGCCTGTGCCATAAGCATGCCAAAGCGTAATTTCGCCGGTGATTTTCTCGCCGCCGGCTGACGGAGCTGTGGTCGGCTGCGCCGGAGCGGTTGTGGGTTGCGCCGGGGCGGTTGTGGGTTGCGCCGGGGCGGCTGTGGGTTGCGCGGGCGCCGCAGTCGGAGTCGCGCACGCCGCGATAACAAGCGCCAGAGCAATCAGTAAAATGCCCGGCGCAAAAAGTTTCTTGAATTGCATCGTTCTTCTCCTCCAGAAGAATCTAAATTTTTATTTACGAAACGCGCTTTGCTATATGGATGCAAACCGCCGAAAATGGTTACACGAATATTTCTAGAACGTTCACCTCCTTACGGTTCACAATCCATTAAAAAAAACGCCTGTGCCTGCCACGTTGCCACGTACAGAGAGGACAGGAAACAAGCGTATCTATCACGCGCCCAAAAGCGTCGCGCTGGATGAAACCGCAATCCTTGCGTCAAAGCGCCGATGCCATATTTTAACACAATCCATTATTCGAGATATCCGCATTGGCGCGTCGCGGATATCTTGTCGCAATCGCTCTAGTACTGTCTGGTGATTGCCCGGATTTCCAGACCCTAAGGGTTTTCGAAAACCCTTAGGGTCTGGAAATCCGCTGCGTTTTCGAGATGTGGGTAATCACCAGAGTACTGTAACTTGGTGAAATTGCGAGGTCGCCTGCGTAAAAAGGCGTTCGCAAATGAACTCCACTTGATAACGCCGTATTTGAGAATGCGGACTATGCGATTTCATGTTGTTCGAGCGCTAGACCGCGCAGCGATGCTAGACCAGTTTCCGATTTGATTTAGAGGACAGACCCTTTGGGTTTTCGGAAACCCAAAGGGTCTTTTAGACTAGATCAAACCGGAATTCGCGCTAGAACGGCAAATCCTCTTCCCCCATCGGATTCGCGTCCGACGAAATTGGAGTCACGCCGCTTGCGCCGCCAGAGCCGCCGCTCTCCGCTTCGCTTTTCGAAGTGAGAAAACGAACGGTAGAGCCGCGCACTTCAAATGAAGCTCCAGCTGTGCCATCCTTGCGCGTATACACGCGCGGCCCCCCGGTTTTTTCATCCACCGCCAATTCACCTTCAACCAATACTTTGCGCCCCTTGGCAAGATATTGATTGCACGTTTCAGCTTGCTTGCCAAACACCGAAACACGGAACCACGCGGTTTCTTCTTTTAACGTGCCAGACGCATCCGTCCAACGCCGACTTGTGGCGACAGGAAACGTGGTCACGGCAGTGCCGTTGGGGGTATAGCGCATCTCGGGGTCGCGCCCCAAGTTCCCAACGAGAACCAGTCTCTGATACATGCATGCCTCCTCGCGGCGCTTTGTCGCCGCAGCTCGATTGGGTATAAAGAACTGTCTCGATTATAACACGCGACACACGCGCGCGTCAAAACAATTTGGCTAGGCGGGTGCGTCATATTTTTGGACGAATCAATTCACCCCTATAAAAACGCGAAACCCGCCTCCGCAGGTTGGGAATTCAGTGTGCGGCGGCGCACTTTGCGTTCGTGTTGGCGCGATTTCTAATCGCTCGCCGTGTCACCCAAAACTTTGACGCACACTCTGGCTAGGCAGCTTGGCGTCCGAGTTTTCAAAAATACTTGACCACAGACTCGCATCATTATCAAAATTTAGCGCGCAGGGCTTTTTGGGCAAACCTCTATCCTCGTGTACAATCAATTTCGCGCTCATTTCATATCACACGCGCGCAAAAATCGTATTTTCACTCAGGAAAAATTGTCTTGAATCTATTTCCGCGCAAAAAAAATGGCTCGCGCCCCAATGCGCCCATCGTCGCCTTGAACATGCTCCCCGCGCTCAAAAGCGGCTATGATTCCGCCGCGCTCTATATCATCCCGCGCGTCCGCGTCATCGCTACCGGCGAAATCACTCATCTCGATAACGCCGCGCACGCGCATTCGCGCCTCTGGCTCATCGGCGCGTCCGGTGGCGGCAAATCCTCCGCGCTCCAATTCATTGCCGCGCGCGCGGGACATGGCGCCACGCTTCAATCATTCGCCGACGCGCCGCAAAACGCGTCCGACTCTTTGCGCAATGACGGCTGGATTCTGTTCGACGACGCGACCAACGCCGCGCACAGCGCGCAGCTCGCCGCGCTCATGCAAAAATATCCCGCCGCCAAATTCGCTGTCGCCGCGCCCGACGCCCAATTCGCGCCCGCCGATTTCGTCGTCCTCGAGCTCTTGCCCTTTAACGAACGCGAAATCATTTCCTTTGCCGAAGCGTGGATTCCGCTGCCGACGCACAGCGCGCACGGTTCGAAACTCAATCGCGCCGCGCAAGATTTTTTCGTCTCGGCGCAATCCAACGCTGGCACGCGCGAACTCGCCACCAATCCATTGAATCTATTTTTATTGATGCAGGTCTATGACCCCGCCGCGCGCGCGCCGCAAAAGGAAACCGCAAACAAAATCGCTCTGCCCGTCGCCGGCAGCAGCGCCGCCACACCCTTTGATGTGCCACAGCGCAACATCATCGCGGCGCTGCCCGCGCGCCGCGCCGCTCTGTTCGACGCGTACGTCAACGCAAAACTAGCGCGCGAGCGCGACCCCGCTCTCGCCGCGCGCGCCGTCGAAGGCATCGCGCTCGCGACCAAACGCGGACAAGCGGCGCAAGCAGAGCATTTGGCGCGCGGCTCTGCTTTTCTCGTCCAACGCGCGGACGGCAGCGTCGCGTTCAAACACGCGCTGCTCCAAGCTTTTCTTGCCGCGCGCGCGCTGCGGCTCAATCCCGAATCCGAGCTCTTGCGACAAGAATTCGCCAATCCCGCGTGGCGCGATGTCATCCTGTTTTACGCGGGACTGGGCGGCGCAGAACAGATCGCGACCATCGCGTCGGAACAAAACGATTTATATCTTGGCGCCGCCGCGCTCGCCGCCGCGCTCGAACCGCCGCCCGCGCTGCTCGAACAAACTGTCAAAGCATTGGTCGCGCGCGCTTGGGACGACCACGACACGCGCGCCATTCACGCGCTAGGCGAATTGCGTAACAATCAGGCGAGCGATTTCTTTGCCGCGAAATTGCGCGACAAGAACGCCGAAATCCGTTTGCGCGCCGCCCAGATTCTCGGCCAACTCCACACCGACCGCGCGCTCGAATATCTCTTGCCGCAGCTGCGCGACCCAAGCGCAGAAGTGCGAATGCAGGTGATTGCATCGCTCGGACAGTCGCGCAGCGAACGCGTCATCGAACCGCTTTTGGTGGCACTGCGCGGCGACCCGCGCGCTTCCTCGAATGACACTCAATTAAAAATCGCGGCGGCGCGCGCGCTAGGCGAATTTGGCACAGACAAGGCGGCGCCCGCGCTGCTCGTGGATATGCAAGTCAACGAAGGCGAACTGCAAACCGAAGCCGTTCGCGCGCTCGAAAAAATTCGCAGCCCCTTTGCTATCAAACCGCTCGAATCCATCGTCGCCACAGACAAACGCGAACCTGCGCGCGCCGCGGCGGCGCAAGTGTTGAAAAATATGCAGGGACAGTAATCGCAAATGCTTGCCAACATTCACCACGTCCAAATCGCCGCGCCGCGCGCTTGCGAGGATGCCGCGCGAAAATTTTACGGCGAATTATTGGGGCTGCGCGAAATAGCCAAGCCGCCCGAATTGAAAAAACGCGGTGGGGTGTGGTTTGAATTGGGGAATGGGCAGCAACTGCATATCGGCATAGAGCAAGATTTTGTCGCGCCCCAAAAAGCGCATCCCGCGTTCGCCGCCATCAATCTCAACGCGCTGCGCGAAAAATTGAACGCGGCAGGTTACGCGACCCAAGACGATGATTTGTTCATCGGCTACAACCGTTTTTACGCGCGCGACCCGTTCGGCAACCGAATCGAATTTATTGAACCGCTAGCGCAATAGCGCATTCGTGCGATAGTGCGCTCATGAGTGTTCGCCGCTCAACTATCGCACTATGTCACTATCGCGCTATCTCACTTCATTACAATGTCTGTCACCACGCCCGCTTGGGTTCAAGACGCCATCTTTTATCAAATCTTTCCCGACCGCTTTGCCACAAGCGCCGCGCTGCAAGCGCAAAAACCGCATCATCTCGAAACCTGGAGTTCGCCGCCGACAGCGCACGGTTTCAAAGGCGGCGATTTACTCGGCGTCGTCGAACAGCTCGACCATCTTGACGCGCTCGGCGTCAACGCGATTTATTTTTGTCCCATCTTTCAATCCGCCGCGAATCATCGCTATCACACGCACGATTATTTTCATGTGGACCCGATTCTCGGCGGCGATGACGCGTTCAAAACTTTGTTAGCGACGGCGCACGCGCGCGGCATTCGCGTCGTCTTGGATGGCGTATTCAATCACGCCTCGCGCGGTTTTTATTATTTCAATCACGCGCTCGAAAACGGCAAAGACTCGCCGTATCTCGATTGGTTCACCTTTACCAAATTTCCATTGCACGCGTACGACGATGGGCAACAGGGTTATGCCGCGTGGTGGAATCTCAAAGCGCTGCCGAAACTCAATACCTACAATCCCCAAGTGCGCGAATATCTGATGCGCGTCGGCGAATATTGGATCGCGCAGGGCATTGACGGCTGGCGGCTTGATGTGCCGGAAGAAATTGACGACGATTCATTTTGGCAAGAATTTCGCGCGCGCGTCAAAGCCAAAAATCCCGACGCGTACATCGTCGGCGAAATTTGGCATCGCGCCGATCGCTGGCTGCAAGGCGACCAATTCGACGCGGTGATGAATTATCAATTCACGCGCGCCGCGCTCTCTTTTTGCGTCGGCAAAAAACACGCCGCCAACGATTTAGTGAGCGACAGCTATGGTCAAATTGTCAATGCCGACGCCGCCGCGTTCGCCGACATGCTCGAACAAACCCAATCTTGGTATCCTGCCGCCATCACCTACGCGCAAATGAATCTGCTCGACAGCCACGACACGGCGCGCTTTCTTTCGATTGCGCAAGGCGACACGAACGCGCTAAAACTCGCGTGGCTCGCCATGTTCACCTACCCCGGCGCGCCGACGATTTATTACGGCGACGAAATCGGCATGACTGGCGGGCGCGATCCCGATTGCCGACGCGGGATGGAATGGGCGCAAGACAAATGGGATTCCGATTTATTCGAGACCGCGCAAAAATTCATCGCGCTGCGCAAAAAATATCGCGCGCTGCGCCGTCCCGGTCAATACACGCGCCTGTACGCGCGCGGCGCGGCGTACATTTTCGCGCGTCAATGGCAGGACGAAACCATCCTGGTCGCGCTCAACGCCGATAACGCGCCGCTCGGGTTGGATTTAAATATCGGCGCCATTCTGCCCGAAGGCGCGCGCGTCGTCAATGAATGGCACGGAGACAGCCAGCTCGTTACGCGCGGACACATTTCCATTCATGTCCCCGCGCGGACAGGCGCGGTTTGGAGCAATGCGATATAAACTGTTATGGGCAGCGCTTGGCTTGCTCGTCTTTGCCGCCGCTTGCGCGCCCACTCTATCCGTCACGCCCCCAACATCGAGTTTACGCGTCGTCGCCGTCGAAAGCTTTCTTGCGGATATCGCGCAGAATGTCGCGGGCAAGCGCGTGCGCGTCGAGACGCTGTTGGCGTTGGGTAGCGATCCGCACACATTCGAACCGACGCCGCAAGACGTAAAAAAAATCGCCGACAGCGCTGTGCTGATTGTGAATGGCGCGGGCTTGGAAGAATTTCTCGCCAAACTATTGCGCAACGCCGGCAGTCACGCGACCATCATCGAAGCGAGCCATGGCTTGACCAGCCGCGCGCTAAAATTCGGCGAACCGCGCGACGCAAACAATTCGATTGATCCGCACTTTTGGCTCGACCCGACGCGCGCAGTAAAATACGTCGAAAATATCCGCGACGGCTTGACCCAAGCCGACCCGGAGGGCGCGGCAACGTATCAAGCGAACGCCAGCGCGTATATTTCAAAATTGCGCGCGCTCGATGAAAAAATCCAACAAATCGTCAGCGCGCTGCCGCCGGAAAAACGCAAATTGGTGACCGACCACGATACGCTCGGTTATTACGCCGACCGTTATGGTTTTGAAATCGTCGGCATGCTCACGCCAAGTTTCAGCGCCGCCGATGCGACCAGCGCGCGGCAAACCGCCGCCTTGATTGACCAAATTCGCGCGACCCAAGTTAAAGCGATTTTTCTTGAACAGGGCGCGAATCCTAAACTGGCGGAACAAATCGCGCGCGACACCGGCGTCAAACTTGTGACCGGACTCTATACGCATTCGCTCAGTGACGCGCAGGGGCCCGCGCCAACGTATCTGCAAATGCTCGAATACGACACGCGCTTGATTGTTCAAGCGTTGCATGACGCATAACGCAGCGCGAATCGCAAATAGAAATCTATCCAAAATCAGCCGCTCGGCGAATATCAGCTCTGTTCATGACACCCGCCCATCTGCAAGTCAACCACCTTACGGTAAGATATAATCGGCGCGCGCCGCCCGCCTTGGCGGACGTGACCTTTGCCGTAACCGAAGGATTGCGTGTCGCCGTCGTCGGGCCCAATGGCGCGGGCAAGTCTACTTTATTCAAAGCGTTGGTTGGTTTGCTGCCAACGCAAACGGGCGAAATTTTGATTCACGATGTGCCATTCGGCGCGCATCAGGAATGCGTCGCGTACGTGCCGCAGCGCGAACAGGTGGACTGGCGTTTTCCGGTGAACGCGCAAGACGTGGTGATGATGGGGCGTTACGGCGCGCTCGGCTGGCTCAGGCGTCCGAGCAAACGCGACCATGAAATCGTAAAACGTTGTCTGGAACAGATGGACATTGCCGCGCTGGCCGAACGTTCGATTGACGAACTTTCAGGCGGGCAACAGCAGCGCGTATTTTTGGCGCGCGCGTTGGCGCAAGAACCGCACATTTTATTGATGGACGAACCGTTTACAGGCGTAGACATCACAACGCAAGAAGCGACCCTCGCGCTCTTGGATAAACTCAAAACGCAGCGCGTCACGCTGATTGTTTCAACGCATGATTTGAATTTGGCGGCGGCGCATTTTGATCGCGTGCTGCTGCTCAATCGGCGCATAGTGGCGTATGCCGAACCAGCCATCGCGTTGACCACCGAAAATCTGTTGCGCGCATTCGGCGCGCGCGCCATGTTTGGCGAAGCGAAAATGATGGTGGACGAATGTTGTCCGTCGGAAGAATTTGACGCGTTGGAGCAGTCGGAAGCGTGATTGAAATTTTGACCGAGCCGTTGGCGTACGCCTTTATGCAGCGCGGAATGTTGGCGTCGGTCATGGTCGGCATTCTGTGCGCGGTCGTCGGTTGCTATGTCGTCTTGCGCGGCATGGCGTATCTTGGCGACGCCATGTCGCACGCGATTTTACCGGGCGTGGCGATTGCGTATCTGCTCCAAGGCGAGATTTTAATTGGCGCGTTGGTGGCGGCAATCATTGTCGCGCTGGGCATCGGTTTTTTGACGCGCCGCGGTTCCATCAAAGAAGACACCGCTATCGGCATTCTCTTTGCGGCGACGCTGTCGCTCGGCGTAGCGCTGATTAGCGTCATCAAAACGTACGCGCTTGACCTCACGCACATTTTATTCGGCAATGTCTTGGGCGTGAGCGAGATGGATTTATTCTTGATCGCGCTTTTGAGCGCGGGCGTGCTGCTGACGATTGCGCTCTTGTACAAAGAACTCTTGGTCGTTTCCTTTGACCCGGTGCTGGCGGCGACGCTGCGCCTGCCGACAGAATTGCTCAAAGATGTTTTATTGATCTTGATTGCGATTGTCGTCGTCGTCTCGCTGCAAACAGTCGGCGTCGGTTTAGTGGCGGCAATGTTGGTCACGCCCGCCGCGACCGCGTATTTATTGACGCGCCGTTTACCCGCGATGATGCTGGTCGCCGCGACGCTCGGCGCGTTGGCGTCCGTGATTGGCTTGTATCTTTCGTACTATTTCAATATTGTCTCGGGCGCGGCGGTGGTCTTGACCGCGACCGGATTTTTTTTCCTCGCGTATCTGTTTGCTCCGCAGCGCGGACTGCTCTGGCATTCATGGCGACGCCAATCGCGCGCCAACGCGCCAGCGTCGAAAAAATAAAACCGCAGGCATTCTGCGGTTTCGTTTTTTATGGTTTCTCCAAACCGTGCGCGCGCAACAAATCCTCGTCGTCGAGGATCGCGCGCGTCGCGTCATCCTTGACAATGCGTCCCTGATCCAGCACCAACGTGCGCGGCAGCAATTCCGCGACCATACGCAAATCGTGCGTGGCAATCAACATGGTCTGCGGCAGCTCGCGCAGCAAATGAATCAAATCGCGCCGCGCGCGCGGGTCGAGGCCCGCGGTCGGTTCATCCAACACGAGAATTTCCGGCTGCATCGAAAGCGCGGTCGCGATGGCGATGCGTTTCTTTTGACCCACGCTCAAATGATGCGAAACGCGCGGTGCGTAATCCTGCATTCGCACCGCCGCCAACGCTTCGGCGACGCGCGCGCGGACTTGCGCTTCCGGCAAGCCCTGATACAGCGGGCCAAACGCCACATCATCAAACACCGTCGGCGAGAACAGTTGATCGTCGGGGTCTTGGAACACCAAGCCCACCGCCGCGCGAATTTTAAGCAAATTGCTTGGCGTAATTTCCATGCCCGCGACGCGCACGCTGCCTTCGCCGCGTAAAATGCCGTTGAGATGCAAGAGGAGCGTAGACTTGCCCGCGCCATTGGGTCCGACGAGCGCCACCTTTTCGCCGGGCGCGATATAAAAGTTCACGCCATCGAGCGCCCGCGCGCCATCGGGATATTTAAAAACGAGCTCTCGAATTTCGATTGTGTGATGCACAAAAAAATTTTTCCGCGACGAATTTTGCGCTACGCCAACAACAGCGCCAAGAGTAGAATCAAAACGCACACCGCCAAACCGCCACCGAGAATGAGCCACTGCGCGGCTTGGAGCGCGGGCATGGGGAGCACACGCGCTTCGCCGTCGTACCCGCGCGCTGCCATCGCGTCATAGATACGGTCGCCGCGTTCAAACGAACGCAGCAGCAAATTGCCCGCCATGCCGCCTGTCACACGCGCGCGCCAAACGATGGCGCCGCCGGTTTTATATTGCGCGTCGCGACTCGCGCTGCTGCGCGCCGCGCGCGCGCGCAGCAGCCGCAGCGCTTCGTCCGCTAGCACAAACAGATACCGCCACATCAAACCAAAAATCGCCACAAGCAATTTTGGAATCCGCAGCGCGCGCATCGCCGCGAGCAGCTGCGGAAACGCGGTGGTCGCCGCGAGCGCGATAGCCATTTGCATTGAAAGCCACGATTTGAGCGCGATGCTGACCACGCGCTCCACGCCTTCGACGCTGATAGTAAAGGTCCCAGCGCCGCTTGACCACGTTGCGAGCGGCGCGCCTTGCACCGTAAAAATCAACGGCAGCGCGGCGAGCGCAAAAGGCAGCGCCAAGAACGCGCGTTTAAAAAAATACGCAATACCCAAATCCGTCAGCAGTTCAACCGACAGGACGATGGCAAATAGCAAAATGTACGCCGCCCACGCGCCAAACGGCACAAGCGAAGTCGTTATAATAAACGCCAACGTCAGCGCCAATTTCACGCGCGCGTCCAGCCGATGAATCGGACTGCCGCCCGCATGGTACGGGTCAAGAAAGTGAACGTGCATGAACGAATTGTGTCAGCGCGCGAGACGCGCGCCGACCGCGCTAATGTTGGGTTTGCGACGCGGCAGACGCGGCGTTTTTATTACGCCGCGCGTACGCGATGCCCAAGGCGACGGCAAACACTACAAGCACGCCGACAATTCCGGCAAGGATAGTGGCGAGCGCTTGATTTTCAATTCCGGGAAACAGATAATCCGGCACGATGTGATAAGGCGCGCTTTGCGCGTGCATCAAAAAACCCTGTTGCTCGGCGACCCATTCCAAACCGTCGGGATGGCTCGACGCGAGCGGCGAGGCGACCGCCACGGCGATTGCCATTACCAGACCGGCGAGCCAAATGCCGCGTCCCGCCGGTTTCGCCTCGCCAATCTTGAGCAAATCGGGACGCGTAAAATAAAGAAACGCCAACGCGCCGACCGTAATCAACGCTTCACCGAGGCCGATAAGGATATGCACTCCGCCCATCGCCGGAATGGCGACATTTGCGGGCGACGTTCCCGACAGCGCCAATTCCAAGCCCGTAATGAGCGCCGATAAAACAACCGATAACCACGCGCTCAAAAAACCGCCGACAAAAATGCTCCACACACGATTGCCCGCCGCTGCGCGTATCGAGCGATACACAAAATGCGTAATGACGACGCCGACAATACCCATATTAAAAATATTCGCGCCCATCGCCAACAAGCCGCCATCTTGAAAAATCAATCCTTGAATGCCAATGACACAGGTCATGATAATGACAGCCGCCCAGGGGCCCATTAAAATCGTCGCCAAAGCCGCGCCGAGCAAATGTCCGGAGGTGCCGCCGGCGACCGGAAAATTGAGCATTTGACCCGCGAAAATCGCGGCGGCGAGGACGCCCATCATGGGCACCTGTCTTTCGCCCAAATCCGCGTTGACGCGACGCAGCGCGATGATAACAACCACTATCGTAACCAACCACAAGCTGAGCGCCACCAGCACGGACAAGAAACCGTCCGGAATATGCAAAACCGGCGGCGCAAAAGTCACAGCTAACATTTCAATCCTCCTATGCCCGCGCGTCCTTGTCGCGCCCAACGCAGCGACAAAGCTTTACGCATAAAGCGCAAACTCTAACAGATTCGCCCTGGGCGATTTGTGAATCAATTTACGCAAAAGGAGCGCGCGGTTTGAGCTGCGCGCCAAAGATCAATGCGAATGTCGTTTGGAATGCTTGGACGCGCGCGTCTGGCATTTTTTGCATGTGCCAAAAATAGCGAAATGGTCCAAGTCGGCTTGGAAACCAAAATCGCGCGCGAGTTTTTCGCCGAGCGTCGCC
This sequence comes from Anaerolineae bacterium, assembly GCA_021463195.1. Taxonomy (GTDB): domain Bacteria; phylum Chloroflexota; class Anaerolineae; order UBA4142; family SHND01; genus SHND01. Next base: position 36,906 of record JAJTXZ010000031.1, on the reverse strand, counting down.
AAGAGCGCATGGTCAATTTGCGTCATCTGTTGACAGCGCCGACAAATCAAATGATGATGATGCGGATGCCGATGCAATTCATATTCAACGCGCCCGCGCCCCAAATCCGTCTGATTGACGAGACCGAGTTCGGTCAACAAAGCGAGCGCGCGATACACCGCCGACTTGTTGAGATACGGATACCGGGCGCGCACGCGCGCGAGAATCTCTTCGGCAGTCAGATGCTGCGCGTTTTCAGCCATCACCGTCAATACGCTTTCGCGCTGCGGCGTCAAACGATGTCCGGATCGTCGCAGCGCTTGGACCAATTCAACATGACGCGTCATTTTGTCTTGTTTCCTTATTGCGACTCGTTGCATTAGAGACTATACCCGATACAATACGCGTGTCAAATCGGTTTTGCGCGCCAGGGACGCGCCGAGCCGCGCGAATGGAATAAAAAAAGCAGCGCTCGGTCCGAGCGCTGCTTGAGGTGGACGCGCCAGTCTACAATTCCGCCGTAATCACCTGCGCGTCCGCCGCGGGGATGCGTCCTGTCGCGCGCGCAAAGCCGAGAATATTGACGCGTGTCAGCAGATATATAGAGACAAACAAGCCGAGCGCTTCCAAGCCAAAAATCGCGCCATACGCGAACGGAAACGATTGCGTCACCGCATGCAACAAGTCGCGCAGCGCGCCGCCCGAAAAAATGCCTACGCCGCGCGAAAGCAAAATCGTGACCGTCCACAAACCGAGGTACGCGCCCGCCGCTTGGTCAAACGTCATAACGACGAGCAGTTGAAACGCGCTAAAGGTGTACAAACCAAACCCGATCCCAAAGACCAACAGCGCCGGATTCACCATCCAGCTAATTTGCGAGAGCGCGGTCAACGCGAGCCAGAGCATTCCCGCGCCCATAATGCCTAAACCGATTTGGGCGATAGGCGTTTGTTGTTCCGGTTTGCGTTTGCGCCAGATGATAACGGCGAGAATCAATACTAACGCAGTCGCGCCTTGCCATGTGCTGGAATAGCGCGTCGTTTGCGCGAGCGTAGCGTTCAACACTTCGGCGCCGAACGGCTCAAGAATCGCGTCTTGCATCCACCCCGCAAAGGTCGCCACCGCAAGAAAAACCATAAACGCGCGCGCGCGCGGATCCTGAAAAATTTTCGCGAACGTATGATGAAATTCGTGAAACTGCGCGCGCGCTTTGGCTTGAGTATGTTCCGCCGCCTTGTAAAAAGCCGCGTGTTTTTCAACGCCGACAATCGCAAAGAACCAAAAGAATCCACCGACAACTGCCGTGAGGCCAATCAATTCCCAAAAACCCGTCAAAGTATATTCGTGCAAAATGACGCTGAACGCAATCGCCATAATCGGGAACAATAAAATCAGCGCGGTTTCAATGACCGATAAAGCCAAACCCTGCCGCGCCGGTGGCATCACATCGCGCACGAGCGCAAAAAACGGACTGCCCGAAAGCAATGTGCCAGTGCCATACAATATAAACGAAAGCAAGGCGAGCAGCCAGCCCAGCGGATTGTTCGTATTCGCGTCAAACAGCGTCACGCTGAATCCCAACAGCGGAAAAGAGGCGACCATCAAGCCGCGTCCCAGCCAGATATAGGATGCGCGCTGCAAGCCCAAAAATTTTGTGGTATCGGATCGAAAGCCCGCGTACAAACTCAACGGCGAAAGCAAATAACGCAGCGCAATCAGCAAACCAACAGGCAGCGCGGGAAAACCGAAATTGACAATCATGATGCGATTCCAAATCGAAGTGACGAGAATATCGCCCATCGCCGAGCCGATTTGAAATGTGCATAAACGAAGTAACAACCACCAACTAAAACGGGGTTCGGAAGATTCACTCATTCTGTCCACTTTATCACAGAATCGCGCGCGTCGCGCGTAAAAAATTCATTGTACCTATGTTAGCCCCAAAGGGTTTTCGGAAACCCAAAGGGTCGTTTATCCTAGACCAAACTAGAATATGGATTTGTTTCCGCGTAAATAACGCCGCGTTCTACAGCGATCCGCGAATTTTTCGCGCTGGACCAAAATAATGTTCCAGCGTCACAAACGCAAGATTCGTCAGCAGCGCCAACGCCGCGACCGCGATCGCGCCCGCCCAAATTTTGTCATAGCGACCCGTTTGCGCGATGCCATCAAACAAAAGGCGGCCCAAACCGCCGCCGTTAAATTTCGCTCCGATTGTGGCAATCCCGATTGTCACAATCGCCGCCAACCGCACGCCCGCCAACATCACCGGCAGCGCCAACGGCAGCTGCACACGCCACCACATTTGCCAGCGATTCATGCCCATGCCGCGCGCCGCTTCCACAATCGCCGGGTCAATGCCGCGCAGCGCCGCGACATTATTGCGCGTCAAAATCACTTGCGCGTAAAGAATCAACGCGATAATGACCGACCACGCGTTCAGCCCCGTTAGCGGAATCAATAAAATAATCAGCGCGATGCTCGGAATCGTGTACACGACGCTCAAGACGCCCAAGACCGCCGTCGTCCAACGCGAACTCGCCGCGATGAAAACGCTCAGCGGCAGCGACAGCGCCAACGCCAGCGTCAACGCGACGCTCACCAGCAACAGATGCTGCAGCAGCAATTCAAAAACAATCGCGGGATTCTGAAGCAAATAATCCATAGTTAAACGCGCGGCGCGTTCAACGCTCCCGACTCAACGCGCGAATTTGTTCCAAACGCACCACGCCCACCGGTTCCGCTTGGCGCGTCACCACCAACATCGTCGCGCCGCTCGCCAAAATTTTGGACAATGCCTCGCGCAAATTTTCATCGGCGGACAGCGTCGGCGCGCCTGCGTCGGCAAAATTTTCCGGCAGCGGCTGCATGACTGTCGCGACGCGCACGAGCGACAACTGCCGCAGCATATCATTCGCGCCAACGAGCGCGCGCACAAATTCATTTTTGGGCTGCGTCAAGATATTGTACGGCGTATCGTACTGGACAATTTCGCCCGCGCGCAGCACAACGATTTTATCCGCGAGCCGCAGCGCTTCTTCGACATCGTGCGTGACAAACAAAATCGTCTTGTGTATCGAATTTTTCAAACGCAGCATTTCATCTTGCAGACTCGCGCGCGTGATGGCATCAATCGCGCCGAACGGTTCATCCATCAACAACAGGTCTGGGTCCGCCGCCAACGCGCGCGCCAAGCCCACGCGCTGCTGCTGCCCCCCCGACAACTGCGCGGGATAGCGCGCGCGAAAATACGCGGGCGCGAGTTTGACTAGCTCGAGCAATTCATCCACGCGCGCGTCAATACGCGGTTTTTTCCAACCACGCAATTCGGGCACCACCGCGATATTTTGCGCGACGGTCAAATGCGGAAACAGCCCGATCTGTTGAATAACATACCCAATTTGGCGGCGCAGCGCGGTCACATTCAGCGCGCGAATATTCACGCCATTCAAAAAAATGGCGCCCGCGCTCGGCTCGACGAGACGGTTGACCATTTTGAGCAGCGTCGTTTTGCCGCAGCCCGAAGGTCCGAGCAGCGTCACAAATTGGCCCGCCGCGACCTCGAACGTGCAATCGCGAACCGCCGCGTAAGCGGATTGCGGAAAAGTTTTAGCGACGTGTTGAAATACGAGCAGCGCCACGAGAGACCGCAATCCGTTATTTAATGAGACCGTTCTGTCGCAAAAATTCGCGCGCGACCTCGACGGGTTCGCGTTTTTTGCCGTCCACTTCGTAATTCAATTTTCGCATCGTCGCATCGGTGAGCAGCGGCGCGAGACGATTCAAAATTTCGGCGATTCTCGGCTGCGCATCGAGCGCTTGTTGGCGAACCACTGGCGCGATCTGGTACGGCGGAAACAAACCCTTGTCGTCTTGCAGCGTCAATAAATCATACGCGGCGATTTGGCCATCCGTGCCGAACGCGACCACCACATCGGCTTGACCGTTCACTAAACCTTCATAACGCAGCCCCGGGTCCACGGCGATATATTTCTTGAGTTTGAAATCGCCATACGCTTTTTGAATGCCGGGGAGACCGTCTTCGCGCTGTTCAAATTCCGGCGGTCCAATCATGGTCAACTCACTCGCGTGCGCTGCCAGGTCCGAAAAGGTTCTGATGCCAAAACGCGCGGCGACATCTTTTTTCATCGCCAACGCCTGCGTATTATTCATCGGCGCGGGCGCAAGCCACACGAGATTGAATTGTTTTTTATATTCATCGCGCACCGTGTTGTACACCTGCGCCGCGTCCGTGTTCGATGGCAATTTCAAAACCGTGAGCAAACCTGTGCCGGTGTATTCGGGATACACATCCAGCTGGTCGCTCACCAACGCTTGTTGCAAAATCGGCGTAGCGCCGAGATTCAATGCGCGTTCGACCGGAATGCCATTCGCTTCGAGCAGCAACGCGTACATGTTGCCGACAATAAATTCTTCGGTGAAATCTTTCGAGCCGACGCGCACCGCTTTAGTTTGCGCGCCGCACGCCGCGAGAACGCTTACGCCAACCAGCATACCCATCAGCCAACTGCACGCGAGAAAAAAACGTCTGTGCTTCATTACACTCCTTTTAAAGCGTTTGATGAAATGCGACACGTTCATTGCGGCACACGCGCCAAGCGCTCCAAACCGCTCAAGAGCAGCTCGGCGCTCAATGCCAAAAGCGCGACCGAGATTGCGCCAACCAACAAAATGGCATTGTCAAACAGCGCAAAACCGCGCGTCACATAAATACCCAGTCCGCCCCCGCCGATAAACGCGGCGAGCGTGGCGCTGGCGATGACTTCAAGCGTCGCGGCGCGAACGCCGGTCAAAATCACGGGCAGCGCCAGCGGCAATTCTACGCGCCACAATCTTTGGCGCCATGTCATGCCCAACGCCAACGCCGCCTCTTGGAGCGTCGGAGCGATTCCGCGAAACGCCGCATCGGTGTTGAGGAGAATCGGCGGCAGCGCGAGCAGCGTCAACGCGAGCGCGGCAGAGGTGAACGATAAACCAAAATAGGGAATCGCCAAAAACAAAATCGCGAGACTGGGGATCACGCGCAGCGCATTCGCGGCGTTAAGTATGCCCAGCGCCGCAAGACGCGAGCGCGCCGTGACAAACCCCAACGGCACGCACACGATAATGCCGATACCCAGCGCGACCGCGACAAACAGCAGATGCTGCCCCAGCGCGTCGCGCCATTCCGTCGCGCGCGACGCCGCATATTGGAACGCCTCGAATAAAATCAAAATCACTCCGCCGCAATGGCGCGCGTCGTTTTGCCGCGAGTCGGTCGCGGCCGCGCCGCGCCGCGAGCCAACTCAACACGATTGTAACTGGATTTCGCGCAATCGGCAAAGCCCCCGCCGCCGCTTGACAAAACCGCGCGATTCCATATAATTTAGCTGTAACTAAATTTAGTCACGGCTAAATTTTTAAAACGTAAAATTTAGCCGTGACTAAACCAAGAGACCTGCGACGGCATCGAAAACAGTTCGCCGTCTCGAGAATCGCCTCTGGGCGAGCCGCGTTGTTGTCGCTTAAATTCAATTCAATGAACTCGCGCGTCGTGTATCCGATAAAACCCAAAAAGAGAGCCAGCGCATGACCAGTCCGGCCGTTCAAAATTATCTCAAAGCGATTTATACCCTGCAAGAAAACCAAGCCAGCGTAACCACTTCCGCGCTCGCGGCTTCGCTGGGCGTTTCCGCCGCCTCCGCCACCAACATGATGAAAAAGTTGGCGCGCGCGAAATTGGCGCGGCGCGCGCCGTATCGCGGCGTGCAGTTGACGCCGCGCGGCGAGAAGATGGCGCTTGAAGTTATTCGGCATCACCGCTTGGTCGAATTGTTTCTGACGCGCGCGCTCGCCATCCCTTGGGAGAGCGTCCATGCCGAAGCGGAAAAAATCGAACATGTGATTTCCGAAGATCTCGAAGACCGCATCGCCGCGTTTCTGGGAAACCCCACGCGCGATCCGCACGGCGACCCGATTCCTACCAAAGACGGTCGAGTCGAACGACTCGCTTTGGTGTCTCTGCTTGAACTTTCGCCGGGTCAGTCGGCAACCGTGCGACGCGTGAGCGACCACAATCCCGCGCACCTGCGCCTCTTGACGCGATTGGGTTTGACGCTGGATGCGCGCGTGACCGTACTAAGACGCGAACCGACGGGCGGACCGCTGCGGGTGCGCGTCGCGAACACAGAACGCGCGCTAGATGAAAAACTCGCGCGCGAAATTTGGGTCGCGCCGACGCCGCCGCGCCCAACGCGCCGCGCCAACAAAAATAAAGTTTGAGGAACGAAACATGGCTAAATCAAGCAAGCCCAATGTCTTGGCGACGATGGACGATTCGGCGACCGTCGCCGCGGCGAATCAAGTCTTGCAAGGCAAGAGCAATAAAAATCGTTTGGCGCGCATTCTGCCGTTCATCGGTCCGGCATTCATCGCTTCGATTGCGTACATGGACCCAGGCAATTACGCGACCAATATTTCCGCGGGCGCGCAATTCGGTTATCTTTTAATTTGGGTTATCTTGGTCAGCAATTTGATGGCAATGTTGATTCAATCGCTTTCGGCGAAATTGGGCATTGCGACGGGCATGAATCTCGCCGAAATTTGTCGCCAAGAATTTCCCCGTCCGGTGGTGTGGGGCATGTGGGTTTTGATGGAGGTGATGGCGATGGCGACCGATCTAGCGGAATTTCTCGGCGCCGCGCTGGGGATGTATTTACTCTTTCACATTCCATTGTTTCCCGCCGCGTTGATTACGGCAGTGGCGACGTTTGTGATTTTGAGTTTGGAGCGGCGCGGTTTTCGCCATCTTGAAGCCGTCATTACAGTATTTGTCGGCGTCATCGCGCTTTGCTATGTAATCGAAACATTTTTGGATAATCCCGATTGGGGGCAAATTGTTCATCACACCTTGGTGCCGCAATTCGCCGGACCCGAAAGCGTGTTACTGGCGGCAGGCATTTTGGGCGCGACAGTGATGCCGCACGTTATTTTTCTGCATTCCGCGCTGACGCAAGGGCGCGTAGTCACGCGCGAGCCGCTGCAACTCAAGCGCCTTTATCGCTTTCAACTGGTGGATGTCGGCGTGGCAATGGGCGTCGCGGGTTTTGTGAACGCGGCGATGCTCATCATGGCGGCTTCAACTTTTCATCGCGCCGGCATGTCCGATGTCGGTTCGCTTGAACAAGCGTACCAAACCCTAGTGCCGTTATTGGGTTCGGCGGCGAGCGCGGTCTTTGCCATTTCGCTGCTGGCTTCGGGACTTTCGTCTTCGACGGTGGGAACAATGGCGGGCCAAGTCATTATGCAAGGTTTCTTGCATCGCAAAATTTCGGTGTGGCTCCGCCGTCTCGTCACGATATTCCCGACGCTCGTCATTATCGCCATTGGCGCCGACCCCACGCACACTCTCGTCATCAGCCAAGTTATTTTGAGTTTCGCGCTGCCCTTTGCGGTAATTCCGCTGATTTTATTTACGCGACGGCGCGACTTGATGGGCGTTTTGACCAATCATCGCGCGACCACCGCCATCGTCACACTCATTGCCGCGCTGATTATCGCGTTGAACATCTATTTAGTGTACGAAACCATTTTCGGAGCATGAACACAATGTTTCAACACTTTTTAATTCCGCTTGACGGTTCGCAGTTGGCGGAAAGCATCCTGCCCGTCGCGCAAACGTTGGCGCGTGCGTGTCACGCGCGCGTCACGCTGCTGCATGTGGTCGAACCCGCCGCGCCGACGACAGTGCATGGCCAAGCGCATTTGCTGAACGCGGCGCAGGCGGAACGCTACCTCCAAGAACGCGCAGCTGAATTGACGCGTCAAGGCATCGCCGCCGATTGGCATGTAGACCGCGCGGAACGCGGCGTGGTTCAGGCGATTTTCGCGCACGGTTTAGAATTGCATGCCGATTTGATTCTCTTGACGGACCACGGCGCAAGCGGTTTGCGCGGGCGTTTGTTGGGCAGCATTCCGCAGCAAGTCTTGCAGCGCGGCGAAATCCCGGTCTTGCTCGTGCGCGCCGAAGCGCTGCAACATCACGAATTTCGCTGCGAACGGATTTTGGCGCCGCTCGATTCCAGCGCGTTATATGAAGCGGCGCTGACCGCGGCGGGCGAAATCGCGCGCGTGAGCGGCGCGAGTTTACATTTGATTGTGGTCGTGCCGACAGTGGATGCCCTGTCGCCCGAACGCGCGGCGACGGGCACGATTTTGCCTTCGTCCACACGCGCCGTATTAGATTTGGCGGAAGCGGGCGCGCGGCAATATCTAGATGAAAAAATTAACGCGCTGCGCGCGCGTAAACTCGACGCGACGGGGTATGTCGCGCGCGGCGACGTGGCGACAAAAATTTTAGATTGCGCGAAAACGACGCGCGCCGATTTGATTGTGATGGCAACGCATGGCCGCGCGGGATTGGATGCCTTTTGGTCGGGCAGCATCGCGCCGCGGGTAGTCAAGCGCGCGACAATTCCGATTTTGCTGTTGCGCGTAACCGGCGTGGAACCGGTGCGTTGAGGGATTATGGCAATTCATTCACACACAAATTCTCATTCTCACGCGCACATGACGAGCGCCAACGCGCAGCGCATGCTCATCGCCTTGGGCATCACGCTCGCGTTCGTAAGCTTTGAAATCGCGGCGGGCCTTTACGCCAATTCGCTCGCGCTGTTGAGCGATGGGCTGCACAACATCACGGATGTCATCACGCTGGGCTTGAGTTGGTACGCGCTGCGCGTGGCGCTGCGCCCGGCGAACGCGCGTAAAACATTCGGCTATCATCGCGTCGGCATCGTCGTCGCCTTATTTAACGCCTTTACGCTCATCTTGATCGCAATCTATGTGTTTTACGAAGCGGTGGATCGCTTGATGAATCCACTGCCCGTGCAAGACGAGATTATGATTGCGGTTTCGTTGATTGCGTTTTTTGTGAACGCCGGCACGGCGCTCTTGCTCATGCGCGGCAGCAAAGACGATTTAAATCAACGCAGCGCATTTTGGCATCTCGCGGGCGACGCGTTCACGACGCTCGGCGCGTTCGCGGCGGGCATCGGCATTTGGCTGACAGGTTGGCTGTGGCTCGATCCGTTGGCGAGCATTTTGATTGCCGTCGTGATTGTATGGACGGTCGTCGGCATTGTGCGCGAAGCGTTGGATATTTTATTGGAGGCGACGCCGCGCGATGTGGACGTGAACGCGTTGGTGGCGGCAATGTCAAGCGTACGCGGCGTGCGCGGCGTGCATGATTTGCATGTTTGGTCGCTCACGCAAAATTTGCGTGCGCTCTCGGCGCACCTTGTGACCGACGATGTGACCATCAGCGAAGGGGCGCGCGTGCAACGCCAAATCAACGCGCTGCTGCACGAACAATACGGCATCGCGCACGCGACGCTGCAATTGGAATGTATCGGCTGCGAACCCGACGCGTTGTATTGCGAACTGAACGAACATGTTCACGCCGAGACATAAGCATAAAACGCGAAATCGTTGACGCGCGCGGACCGAAAAATAAAACCGCGCGCGATTTTATTTTTCCGCGTTCTGCCGATTAAACTGCCACGCCGCAATCAACGGCGCGGGCGCGGCGAGACAAAGAAAAAAGGTGGCGAGCAAAACGAGCAACGCGGGAATTACAAACGCGTCATTCAATGCGCCTGCAATTCCCAACAGCGCTGTCAAGAAAAATGCAAGCAACGCGACAAGCGCAATCACAATCGTCCAATTGCGCGCGCGCTGCATGGACGCGCGTTTGATGCCGCTGACAAAACCGGATTGACCGTTCACGCGCACCGGAATAAATTTTCCATCGTCGCCAATGTAGTGCGTCACAGACATTGGCAATAATAACAAGGTCCAATGCGGTTCACCGTACGCCGCGCGCAAAGAAAATTGTTCGTGATGCTGCGCGCCCGACGCCGTTTCACATTCGCGCGCGGCGACGCGTTCGATCTGCGCGCGCGCAAATTGCCATGCCGCGTTCGGCGCAATGTCCGGAACGCGCACGATAGCGCCATTCAACGCGTCAGCCGAAAATCGAATACTGCGCGATGTATCAAACGGCGGCTCGCGCCAATTGCTTGCGCCCAATGCAAGCATCATGCGCGCGTGCTGCTCCAACGCGGGCGCGGAAACGTTTTCGTACTTGCGCGTCAATTCACCCGCGCGCGGTTCCCAGCGCACGCGCGTTTCATTGAGCCGCTGTGTGACCCAGCCGCTGCCGTCAAACCGTTCCTCACTGCTTGCGACCAAATAATCAAAACCCATCTGCGCGTGCCATGTGCCGAACGCGCTCGCATCGGCGAGATACATCGGAATGAAAAAGCGTTTCAAATTTGCGCGCAGCGCGCTCACATTCAGCGACGGGGACCGGAAAGGAATGTCGCGCCGCCAGCGTTCCAAATTCGCGTCGAGCGTCGCGTCGGAAACAGAAAACGGAATGACGAGTTCAGGCGGCGCGTCCGCTTCGAGCGCGGGCAGCGGTTCGAGGCGCGCAGCAAGGCAATTCGGACATACCGGCGCGCCCGCGTTCGCCGGAATCAAAAAGCCCGCGCGACAATTTTTACAATGCACGGGATGTACGTTCCCCCACGCCGCATCAAGTTCACGAGGGCTTGTGTCTGCATTCATGTTTCAAGAGAGTATCGCGTGCTGAGGACTGCGGACTGAGTTTTAGACAACTTCCATTGTCCATTGTCCATTCCGCCTTTCCTCACGCTTCCCCTGCGCGCATCGCTTGTTGAATCAATATCACCGCAATCACCGCACCGACGACAAATAAAAATCCGCCCAACACAAACCAACCGCCCGTTCCAAAATGCAGCGCGCCCAATACCAACGCAACCGCTGCCAACAAGATACCGGGCAATATCAATATCCCGACGATGAGCCACACTTTGGTCCATGCGACCGGTTTATCACCGGCGACCTTGCCCGTTTGTCCGTTGATGACGATTTGGTAGGACTTGCCCGCAAATTTATAGGTTGCCAAATACGCGGGGAGCAAAAGCAAACGCCACGCTTCGTCGTCGAACGCCGCGTTCATGGAAAAATTGCGCACATGATTCGAATCAATTTGTTCATCGCACGCGTCGCGCGCGATTTCGCGCATGCGCCCGCGCGCCGCATCCCAGGCATCGTTCAGCGATATTTCATACGACTGAGCGCGCCACCCCGCGAGATACGAAGGTTCATACGTCACGAGCGCGTTCAGCTGATACGGCGCGAGCCGTTTTAACAGACTCGCGCTGATGCGGGTCGTGCCGGTTTGCAGCTCATCGTCGAATGGCAGCGCGACCTGTCCTTGCTCCCATTTCCATTCGAGGCGATGGCGCGTTTTAAATTTCATTTCGCTCATGTCGAAAAATTGTTCCGTTTTTTCGCGCCCCACTTCGGCGCGCCACGCGGCTTGCACGCGCGCGCTGAATGTCCAGAACGACAAATAGATACCGGTGAATTGCGCGTTATAGGCGACGCGCACCAAATCGGACGGGTACATCCAGCCGCGTTTCAACCATTCACGCGAGAAACGCGCGCACGCGTCGCGTTCAATTTGAAACGGAATCAAAAAGCGCGGACGAAAGATCTCCGGCATCGCCGTGCGCGCGGCAACGCGATTGGACGCGCAAAAAGGGCAAGTGGTCGAAAGCTCAGTCGGCGCGACCGACGTATTGGCGCCGCAACTTTCGCAGTGCAATTCGCGCCGCGTGACGCCCCAGCCGCGCAATACTTCGGGGGCGCTGTACGTTTCGGCTTGCTTGACCGTTTCGAGGGTAAACTCGAATTCCGCCGCGCCGCGCCCCACGTTATCCGCGTGAATCGCATAGACCGAGCCGCAGTTGGAACAAGTGACACTAGCCGCGCGCGGGCTGTACGCGGTGGTCGCGCCGCAGTTGGGACATTTAAAATCGCGCGCGTCGGGAATGTTTTCGACGCGCGACGCGGGCGCGTACACGGTGATGCCGTCAAGTTTGGATTCGACGTGGATAAAATCGGAGGGGATGGGGCTTTCGGACATACGCGCGCGTCGTTCGTCGAGCATCGCGGACAAAAGCGGGGCGCCTTATTCCGCCGAGGTCGCGTCCATGACCGAGCCAAACGCATTCACCTTGAGACCCCATTGCGAACCGGGGCGAAAACGCGCGAATTCTTGCGCCGAGGAAGGATTGTACGTATAGCGGTCTTTGCCCGATACAAATTCGACGCGATATTCTTCGGCGCGGTTTCCTTCTTTTTGTTCGTTTTGCAGCGCGAGGGCGGGCCAAACAGGATTCAAATCGGCGCCGCGCGCGGTCACAGTATCCACGACGCTCCATTGCAGACGCGTGAACGAACAGTATTGGTCTCGGACCAGATATTGGCAATCTTGCGCGACTTGGCCCATGCCATTGCCTTGGTCAATGACGTACGGCGTGCCGCAGATTTTTTTGGAATTGGGCTCGGGCGAATTGGAATAACGGCGGTCTTTGAGTTCGCAGCCCAAAACTTTGGCGTCCGACGGCAACTGGTCTTGCCAGGTCGCGTCGCGCACGGGCATTTGCGCCATAATCGCAATCGTGCGCTGCCAAGTTACGCGGTCCACGGTCGCGCGCGCATCGGACGAACGGAACAGCAAAAACATAGCGCCCGCGCACAACAGCAGCGCGACAATCACGCCGCCAATGAGCCACGCGCGCGGAATAGTTTGCGCGGGCGCAGGCGCGGACGTTGGCGCGGCAGCTTGCGTTTTTAGGCGCGGCAATGGCGCGCTGCAACTCTGGCATTTTGCCGCGCGCGCGGAATTCAACGCGCCGCACGTCGCGCATTTAATTTCGGCTTGCGGCGCATCATCGAACGCGCCGAGCACACCGCCCGAGCTCTGCGCTCGAGCGCCTTTCAAATCGCCGCCACATTGTTTGCAGGCGGTCGCGTTGCCGAGATTGCGCGTACCGCAGTATGGGCACGCGATATCGGGACCAACCGCCGCGCGCGCCACCTTGTCTTGGTCCGTGAGACGCTCTTGCTGCGCGGGCAATTCAAATTGATTGCGCGCGCTCATTGCCGCGCCGCAGGTCGCGCAATTTTTGCGCGTGCCGGGATTGCGCGAGCCGCAATTTTCGCACGTCCATTCGAGTTCGATGTAACCAAGTTCTTCTTGAGGCATTGGTATAATCCGGCTGCCAATCAAAATTTTTTCGCGGGACGAATGATCGAAAATCTTTTGGCTGTCGCTAGTCTCTTTCCACCGCTTCCCGCGCCGCGCGAATATTCGCCGTCGGCGTATCCATTGGTATCACGCAGCCCGCGGCGACAATCAAACCTATGCCGTCAGTCTGTTGAATAGCGTCTTGAATCTGCGCGGCGATGGCGTCGGGCGTCGTTTGCAAAACGCCCCATTCGTCAATGCCGCCCGCGACTGCGCCGTCAAAAAGCGCTTTGCCTTCTTTCAAGGTCGGCGGCGTTTTGCGGTCGTGCCAATTCACGATTTGCGCGGGATATTTGAACAGATGATCGTAATAAATATTTTCGCCGTGAATGTGAAGCATGATGAATTCGACATGGCCGCGCAATTCGTTGATGAGCGTGAGATTATAGCGCTGTCCAAAGGCGCGCGATTCTTCGGGCGTCAACACATCGCGGCTCGCCACTTGGGTCGCCAAAAATAAACTGTCCGCGCCCGCATAGGTGGCGTTGAACGCAAAGCGTTCCATCGTCGTGCCGAGCGCGTGCAGCGCGCGTTGAAATTCGCCGGGATGTTCGCGCATATCTTGGACAAAGCGGTCGCCCGCGAGCGTGCGCGCGCACGATAATGGCGAAAAGATGGTTTGCATGATTGGCACATCTTTGCCGAGCGCTTGGCGAACGCGCTGCATCGCGTCGCGCTCGCGCTGCATCACCGGATGGTCCAGCGGGATGGGTTCGATTTTGCCCCAATCTTGCCACGCGTTGATGACGCGGCGCGTATGCGCGCGCGTGCCTTCGCGGTTGCCCGCGTCGGTCAAGCTGCCGCCGTACATTTCCGCGACATAGCTCGCGGCAGGCGTCACTTTAACCAAATCGAAATCGTGCCTTGTCTGAAATGCGACAATTTGGCGCGCGAATTTTTCCGCGTCCAAATCGTCGCCCGGAAAATGCCGCCACAACGCGATGGGCGGACGGTCCACCGGTTGTTTGCGAATGGCGGCATGAATGCGTTCGCGTTTGTTCATGAAAAAAAAAGAGCTTGGAGACTAGCGTCTGGAGATTCGGTGCGCTAGTCTCGATACTCTAATTCGATTTCTGTAATCGTTTGGTCGTGTAATTGATACGCGCGAATTTCGGGCGCGTCCGGTTGGCGTAAACTCATGATCACGTACAGCGTATCGGGATAACGCGGCTCTTGCAAATCGGCATCCCACGCGTCGCGTAAATCGGTGGCGGAAGGATACGGCTGCGTCACGGGGTGCGAATGGTAAATCGCGAGAATATCATAGCCGTTATCGTCCATATCCTGCATCGCGCGAATTTGTTCCGCGCCGTCCATGAGATAATTCTTGACGCGATTTTCCGCGATATTTTTGATCGGATAAATTTTTTGCGCGCGCCCGGCTTTGCCGCCAAGCATGCCGCATGTTTCATGCGGCGCGTCGGCGCGCATTTGGGCGTACAGCTGGTCGAGTTGAGCTTGCGTGAGAATCATTCGTCTTGAATGCCCGGCACCGGATACTGCAAGCAAAATTCGCGCACTTGGGCGCGCACGCGTTGAATGGTCGCGTCGTCGTCGCTGTGTTCAATCACGTCCGCAATCCAATCGCCCACCTGCGCCATTTCTTCAACGCCCATGCCGCGCGAGGTCAGCGCGGGCGTGCCGAGCCGAATGCCGCTGGTAATCGTCGCTTTGGCGGTATCAAACGGAATCAAATTTTTATTGGCGGTGATGCCCGCGTCGTGCAAACGATTCGCCGCGTCTTTGCCGGTGACGCCGCGCACGCTCACATCCACGAGCAAGAGATGATTGTCCGTGCCGCCGCTAATGACGCGCAAACCGCGCGCTTGCAAACGCGCGCCGAGCGCTTGCGCGTTCTCGACGATACGCCGCGCGTATTCTTGAAATTCGGGCAGCAACGCTTCTTGAAACGCGACGGCTTTGCCCGCGATGACGTGTTCGAGCGGCCCGCCTTGCGTGCCGGGAAAAATCGCCTTGTCAATCGCTTTGGCTTCGGATTCTTTGCACAAAATCATGCCGCCGCGCGGACCGCGCAAAGTTTTATGCGTCGTCGTAGTCACCACTTCGGCATACGGCACAGGATCGGGATGAACCTTGCCCGCAATCAAACCCGCGATGTGCGCCATATCCACCATCATTTTCGCGCCGACTTTGTCGCAAATCGCGCGGATACGTTCAAAATCGAATTTGCGCGGATACGCCGTCGCGCCCGATACAATCAATTTCGGTTTATGCTCCAGCGCGAGTTTTTCCAATTCAGCATAATCAATTTGTTCCGTTTCTTTATTCACGCCATAGCCGACAAATTTGTACAACTGTCCGGTGATGTTTACCAACGCGCCATGCGTGAGATGCCCGCCCTGCGCGAGCGACATCGCCAAAACCGTATCGCCGGGCTGAAGCAGCGCGACGTACGCGGCGAAATTAGCTTGCGAACCGGAATGCGGCTGCACATTCGCGTGGTCGGCGCCAAACAATTTTTTCGCGCGCGCGATGGCTAACGCTTCGGCATCGTCCACAAATTCACAACCGTTGTAATAACGCTTGCCGGGATATCCTTCCGCGTATTTGTTGGTCAACACGCTGCCGACGGCGGTCAAGACCGCGCGGCTGACGTAATTTTCCGACGCAATGAGTTCCAAGCCCTCGCGTTGGCGACGTTTTTCCGATTCAATCGTCACGGCGATTTCAGGGTCAACTTCTTCCAGCGGCAAATTGCCAAAGCGAAGCAAAGGGTCTACTTGGCGTAACATAATAGTCTCCTCGCGCAACGGCGCGAAATTTCACGCTAAAATTTTTACGCGAGAATTATAGCATACGCAAGTCAAAAGCAGTTGGTGATTATTCGCATCTCAAAAACGTAGTGGATTTCCAGACCCCACGGGTTTTCGAAAACCCGTGGGGTCTGGAAATCCAGGCAATCACCAGAAAAGCAGCGCTATTTTGAATTAAATTCAATGACCTTTATACTCGCGGCAACATTCAAACGTTATCCCGTTCGATGGAGCGAATATGATTCACGGTGTCGCATTGAAAGCGCTCGTCACACATCACGATGAACGCGGTTTTTTTCGCGAATTGATTCGCGTGAACGACCCGTTTTTTACCGAAGGGTTCGGACAGTGGAGTCACACGCTAACACATCAAGGCGCGGCGAAAGCGTGGCACATTCATCAACAGCAAATTGATTGGTGGTACGTCGCGCTGGGCGCGGTCCAAGCCGCGTTGTACGACACGCGCGCCGATTCACCGACGCACGGTGAATTGCAAGAAATTTTATTGGGTGAAAATTATCCCGCGCAGATTTTGAAAATTCCCCCCGGCGTCGCGCACGGCTACAAGGTCTTGCAAGGTCCGATGCACCTCTTTTACATCACTTCTAACACGTACAATCCCGCCGACGAAGGGCGCATTCCGCATGACGATTCGACAATCGGATATGATTGGCGCAAGGGCCCCGAAATAAAATGACGGTGGACGGATGACAAAATCAAGCTCTGGCGTCCGTCCACCGTCGTTCGTCATGCAAGACAAATCCATTCAGCTCGGACATCCCTCTTACGTTTGGCGCTTTGGCCAAGATCGTCGGTTAAATATGATTCACGCGTATTTGCCGCTGGCAGGCGCGCGCGTATTGGACATTGGCTGCGGCATCGGAACGTACGTGGAAAAATTCGACAGCTGCGGCGCGCGCGCGTTCGGCGTGGATGTGGACGCGGAAAAATTGGAACGCGGGGCGCGCGAAAAAAAATTAACGACGTTGGCGTTGAGCGTTTCAGAGGCGCTGCCGTACGCGCGCGATACGTTCGACGGCGTGTTGCTGCACGAAGTGATTGAGCATGTGAACGACGACCGCGCGACGATTGGCGAAGCGGGACGCGTGACCAAGCGCGGCGGCGTGGTCATTGTCTTTGCGCCAAATCGGTTGTATCCGTTCGAGACGCACGGCGCGTATTTCGGCAAAAAATACGTGTTTGGCAATATTCCGTTCATCGGTTATTTGCCCGACGGTTTGCGGAATAAATTCGCGCCGCATGTGCGCGCGTATCGCGCGCGCGATATGCGCGCATTGTTCGAGGGCTTGGACGGAGAAATCATCGCGCACACCCAAATTTATCCCGGCTATGACAAAATCGCGGCGCGCCGCCCAGAGATAGCCCGAGTCTTTCGCCATCTGACCTATACGCTCGAGCAGACGCCCTTGCGTAATTTTGGGCTGTCGCATTTTTTGGTGTGGCGAAAAAAATAAATGCTCCCGCGAACATGGAAGCATTTTTTATTCACTGGGGCACAAGGATTTGAACCTCAATCAACTCATCCAGAGTGAGTCGTGCTGCCGATTGCACCATGCCCCACCGACCGGCGAAATTCTAGCGCCACTCGCGCATTCGCGCAAATATTTTTTGCGCTTTACTTTATTTTTCATTCACCCGCGCGCGGCGCGCGTCGTTTTATTTTGCCGCGTCGTTTAACGCGCGCTGCAATTCATCCAACGTGAACGGTTTGGAGAGAATCCCGTTTACCAACCTCATTTTCGTTTCATCCGCATCAAGCGTCAAACCCCATCCGGTCACCAATACCACCGGTTTATCGGGGAATCGCGCTTTGGATTGTCGCGCCAAATCCCACCCCGAACATTCGGGCATTGTCAAATCCGTCATCAGTACGTCATACTTTCCCCCGCCAAGTTCCGCTAGCGCTTCGGCGCGGGTGCGCGCGATTGTTACCTGTTTACCCAACGCGCGCAACAGATTATCCGCTGCCGCCAAAATATTAGCATCATCATCCACAAACAAAATGCGCGCGGTCTGCTGCGCCGCTGCGACATGTGACATGCTTTGCGCCTCCTCGTTGCGCCACAACATGAAACCGCGCAAGCGCGTCTAACTTTGCGCGTGAAATACGCCGCGTCCGAGAATCTCTCTTGCGCGATTTCATCATACTATGGCGCTAATCCGTCTGCCCATTTGCGAGCAATGCGCGGTGAATTGTATATCAAAACGCGAAATTGCTTGCATCCGGCGCGACGGCTTGGCTAACGCTATTTTCGTCAAATCGCCGTAAGTATAGTCTGGCTCGGCGCGCGCAACAATAGGGTATCAGTACCCGCAGCGCGGCGCACTATAAACATGCCCTCCGCGCGCGCTTGGAGTTTGCGCGCCGCCAAATTTCATTTCCGCGTTTCATCATATATAATCCTGCCATGTCACCTGACAGCTATTTTGCCGCGACCTATTCAATTCTCGGTTACGACCCGCACGCGCAAGAATGGGGCGTCGCCGTTCAATCCAAAGCGTTCGCCGTCGGCGCGATGGTACCGTCCGCGCAAGCCGGCGTCGGCGCGGTTGCCACGCAAGCGTGGACCAACAAATCGTTCGGGCGCCGCGCGCTTGCGTTATTGAAACGCGGCTACGACCCGCGCCAAGTCATCGCGCAACTCATCGCCGGCGACGCGCGCGGCGCGCAGCGTCAACTCGCCGTTATAGACGCGCGCGGCCGCGCGGCAAATTACACGGGTGATGAATGCGTCAAGTGGGCGGGCGGCCTTGCCGAGCAAAACGTATCGGCGCAAGGCAATACGCTCGCGGGCGAACGCGTCGTCCAACGCATGCGCGCGGCATTTCAAAAAACGTCGGGCAAACTCGCCTGGCGTTTGCTCGCCGCGTTGGACGCGGCGCAGCGCGCGGGCGGCGACACGCGCGGGCAACAAAGCGCCGCGCTGCTTGTCGCGCGCGCCAAAAGCGATATTGACGGCATCGGCGATGTGTATGTGGATTTGCGCGTAGACGACCACGCCGCGCCGTTGAACGAGCTGCGCCGTCTGTACGAAATTTGGGAACGCGAATTGTATCCCTTTGTCGAAGGCGACCACATTCATACGCTGCTGCGCGCAAAAAAGTACGCGCGCGCGCAAAAACTGCATCGCGCGTTTGCCGCCGACGCGGAGCGGCTCGCGCGCAAATATCCGCGCGACGCGCAGCTCTTGAATAGATTGGCGTGGCAGCTGGCAAAAAATACGCTGGGTTTGGACGCGGCATATAAATTCGCGCGCCGCGCCGTCAAACTCGAACCGCGCAATCCCGACATTCGCGATACGCTCGCCCAAGTGTTGTATCAACGCGGCGAATTCGCGCGCGCGCTTTACATCGAACAAGACCTGGTTGCCAACCATCCGCAGCGCGCCGATTTGCAAGCGCAGTTGGAAAAGTTTTCGCGCGCGGCAAAATCGAAACGGCAGCGTTGATTTAACATGACGATCGAAAACGTCGCGCCCGCTGACGCGGCACCCCCTTGGCGCCGCGTATCGAACGCGTGCGTTATTGGCGGCAGCATTCTAGCCGCCGCAGGTCTATGCGCGGGCGGCGTTTTTCTAATTGTTCCATTCGCGTTACAGGCGGACACTTTGGCGGCAAACACAGCGGTCCTGTCCGTCGCGTCCATTCTGCTGATTTATGGCGCGCTGTTGGTTTGGGTTGGGCGCGCGCTCCACAAGAATCGCTTGCGCGCGCCATTCCAACTGCCCGCGCCATCCATTTTTCTGGGCGCGCTGTTTTTGACGCTGGCGATCGGGCAAACGATTTTATTCATCAACATCCTGCCCGCCTTGTGGTTTCCGGTTTGGCATGTGCTGGCTTCGCTGTTATTTCCGCTCGCAGTGTTATCGTTCAGCGCGCGCCGTCTTGATGCCACCTCTACGCGTTCCGTGCTTGCTCAATTTACGTGGGGCGGATTGGTGACGATTGGTTTAGCGCTGATTTTGGAATTGATTGTTGGCGGTTTTCTAATGCTGTTGGCGGCGCTGGGCATTGCGGTTATTTTGGGGCAGGACGCGCTAGATAATTTTATCCAAACGTTCACGCGCGCGCCGACCGATATGGAGCAGCTTGTCGAAATTATATTGCAGCAACCCTTGGCGGCGTCCATTGCGGGCGGCGCAGCGTTATTGTTGATTATCTTGTTGGTGCCATTGTTAGAAGAGCTGCTCAAATCCATCGGGGTCGCTCCTCTCTTGCGGGGGCGCGCGCGTCAAGCGTTTTTGCCTACGCGCGGCAGCGCGGTCTTGTGGGGGCTAGCCGCCGGCGCAGGTTTTGCGTTTAGCGAGAATTTGTTGAATGGTCAAGGCGCGTTGAATAATCCGAACGCGCAGACCGGCGTATGGGCGAGCGCGATGATTTTACGGGCTGGCACATCGTTGATGCACATGGTCATGACGGCAACTGTCGCGGTGGGTTGGCACGAAGCATTGGTCGCGCGACATCCGATTCGTTTGCCCTTGCTGCTGTTGGCGGCCGTGTTGGCGCACGCGATTTGGAATACCGTCGCGTTGTTACAGGGCAGCGTTTCCGCCACGCGCACCGCCGATACCGCGTTGGCAAGCGCGTCAACAGTTTTGAGCGTTTTGACTTTGGCGCTGCTCGCGTTACTGTTTATCGGGTATATTTATTGGCTGCGCTCACTGCTTCAATGGGCGCGTCGCAGCGCAGCTTCCATTTCAACGTAAAACGAGGTCATCATGGTCCGTGTGGTCACAGATTCTAACGCGCACTTGAGCGTTTCGGTGCGTGAAAAATACAACATCGGGTTTGTTCCGCTGCAAGTGTTATTTGGCACGCGCGCGTTCGGGGACGAAGTGGATTTATCGAACGAACAATTTTTTCACATGCTCGCGCACGAAAAGGTTCATCCAACGACTTCGGCGCCCGCGCCCGCCGATTTTATTCGCGTCTGGAAACCCTTGCTCGAGGAGGGACACGAAATTGTTTCGATTTGTTTGCCGTCCGGACTCAGCGCGACCTATTCCTCGGCGGTGAATGCCAAAGCGCAGTTGGAACAGGACAGCGGCGCGGAATTGCCGTTGTCCATCGTGGATGGCAAATGGCTTTCGATGGCGCAAGGATTTCAATGTATCGAAGGCGCGCGCGTGGCGCAGGCGGGCGGCACGCGTCAAGATGTGATCAAAGCGATGACCGCATTGGACGAGCGACTCACGCTCATTTTTTTGCTCGACACGCTCGAATATCTCAAACGCGGCGGGCGCATCGGCAAAGCGCAAGCATGGCTCGGCACGATGTTTAATGTCAAGCCGCTGTTGGAAATCGCGCATGCGCGCATCGAGCCGCTCGAACGCGTCCGCAGCCGCAAAGCCGGTTTGACGCGCATGTTGGCATTGACGCAGACGCCGCCGACGACCAATGGTCCGCGCAAGGGTGAAGGCGCGCTGCATGTCGCGGTGCTGCACGCGCACGCGCCCGAAGCCGCGCAGCAGCTGGAAGACGAGCTGCGCGCGCGCTTTAATATCGCGGAATTGGTGCGCGCGGAAATCGGACCCACGATTGCGGTGCATACCGGACCGGACGCGCTGGGATTGGCGTTTTACCGCGATTAAAAGTTTTAACGATTTCTCTGATATAACTCATGTTACGCGGCTAATCTATAAAATAGCGTGTAAATGCGCGACAAATTTCAAATTTGTCCTACCAATGCATAGCATCAGTGATATAATTTACCGTGTCTCGCGCAACCTGCGTCGCGACGCGGTGTTTATGTATGCGCAGGCCTGACGCGAAATCCAGCCCCGAGCCGGACGGCGCAGCGTCGTCGCTGGCGGATGAGCAAGCCGTGGAAGCACAATTGGTCGAACGCGCCAAAAGCGACCCGCTCGCGTTTTCGGAATTGTACGAGCGCTATGTGGACCGTATTTACGCGTATGTCTATTATCGCACCGGCGATCCACGCGACGCGGAAGATTTGACCGCGCGCGTGTTTTATCGCGCGCTGGCGCACATGCCCGAATTCAATCAAACGGGCGCGCCCTTTGTCGCGTGGTTGTATCGCATCGCGCACAATCTGGTCGCCAACTGGCACCGCGATAAAACGCGGCATCCCGAAGTGCCGTTGGATTTGTGGGCGCCGGCGTCCGCGCCGGACGGCGCGCCGCACACTCAAGCCATTCGTTCGGAAACTCAAAATAATTTATTGGACGCGATTCGCAACTTGCCGTGGGAACGCCAACAATTATTGATTTTGAAATTTGTGGATGGTTTGTCGAATCTTGAAATCGGCAACATTCTCGGACGCAGCGAAGGCGCGATTAAATCGCTGTATCACCGCACGTTATTGTCTCTCCGCGAAGAATTGGAAAAACGCGGCATTTTTGAATGGGAGTAGATATGGATATTTTTTCAGTTATTCTTCGTATTTTGCATATCTTTGGCGCAGTCGCCTGGGTTGGCGGCGCGTGGATGATGTTTCTTTTCATCGAGCCGACGGTACACGCACTGGGACCCGACGGCGGCAAATTTATGAATTACATGGCGACCGCGCGCCGTTATCCTCTTTACATTAGCGCGGCGGCTGTCATCACGCTGTTGGCGGGAATTCTATTGTTTGGAATGCACTGGCGCGCCGCATGGAATTCACCGGGCGGATTAACCTTTCTCATTGGCGGTATCATCGGCATTATCGCGGGCGCGCTCGGAGGAATGATCGGCGCGACTTCGGGAAGCATGATGAAACTTGGCGGCAAAATAGCGCAGCAGGGCAAACCGCCTTCAGCGGAACAGCAGACGGCGATGCGCGCGCTGCAAAGTCGCCTACACTCGCTCACGCTGTGGACCGCGCTCATGACCACTGTCGCGCTCCTCCTCATGGTGATTGCGCCGCATGTGTGAGGGATGCGATGGCGCGATAGTGATATAGCGCAGCGGCGCAATGATGTCATAGCGCGATAGGAACTACCGCACTGCTAAACTATCTCACTATTGCGCTATTATCGAGGCGCATATGCAAGACAATCTGTGGGAAGAACAACTGGCTCTAACTATGCGAGACGCGTTGGCGCCCGCGCATCCTTCGGATTCGTTTCGTAAACATTTGCGCGCGAATTTGCAGCTGGCGGGACAACAACAAGCGGCGCGGCGCGCGCTGCGAATGCGGCAGCCCCAATCGGTCAATTATTGGGTGTTGGGCGCGGCGGCGTTGGGTCTCACTGTCGCGGCAGGCAGCATGATTGCCTGGGCAATCCGCGCGCGCGCGCTCTTGCGTTGAAAAAACGCGTCGTATCTTTTGCCCGTTTGCGCCGCCAAGCCGCAAACGGGTTTTTTGTTTTTTCACGCGGCGCGCGTACAATTCACCAACGCACGCGCACGGATGTAAATTCAGTTGTATATCAAAGGCAGAACTCCCAATAACCGACCCATCGCATTGATTGGCGGCATCGTCGCGGCAGTGACTACCGTCTTGGTCATCTTTGGCTATGCGTTGGCGCAAGAACCGCAGCGTTTTGTGGCGGCGTTGGCATTGCCCGATTTAATTACGCGCACGCCGACGCTGTTGGGTGAAATCGAACAAGCGGCAACGCGTCCGCCCACCGCGACACGACGCCCGACGAATACGCGCACGCCCGTTCCGACCAAGACGCCGATGGCGACTGTCGCGCCGACTGCGACGCCGCGTCCAAAATTCGAGCCGCATTTTCTTTTTGGGCGACCGGTGCAACCCGACGCGGCGAGCGACAGTCCCGACCGTTTTTATTTATATGGCACGACGGGACGCGGCGAATACGAAGCGCATCACGGCGAGGAATTTGTGAATCCGCTCGGCACGCCGCTTGTGGCGGTCGCGGATGGCACAATCGTTGTCGCGGGGCCCGATTTATTGCCGCAGTGCGGCGCGGGCGGCAATGAAGTTTGCGGACGTCAACCGGATTATTACGGCAACGTCATTATTCTCAAATTGGACGCGCAGTTCAAAAATCAACCCGTCTATGTCGCGTATGGTCATGTTCAAAAATGGTACGTGAAACCCGGGCAGCGCGTCCAAAAAGGTCAACCCATCGGCGAAGTGGGACAAGCGGGCATCGCCATCGGTCCGCACGCGCATATCGAGACGCGGCTCGGCGCAAACAGTTACACGACGACGCGCAATCCAATTTTATGGATGCAGCCGCAAACGGGGACCGGCGCGCTGGCGGGGCGTTTGCAAGACCGCAACGGCAATTTGATTCGCAGCGCGAGTATTTTGATTTACGCGGATGACGGGAATGGCACGTACATTGGCGATACAGAAACATATTCGCGCGATGAATTTCCGCCTGTCAATTCCGACGACGTATTGGGCGAAAATTGGGCGTTCCCCGATTTGCCGACGGGAAATTATATCGTGCGCGCGTACGTCGGCAGTTTGATTTACGAACGGCGCGTGACAATTGAAAATGGAAAATTGGCGTTTGTGGAATTTGGAGGATGAGAAGAATTTTTGATTTATGATTGTTGATTTCAAATCATAAATCAAAAAGCATACAAGACTTTATCGGGAATAAACGTTTCCGTGTAGGCGGAATCTGTATTTTGCGGCAAACTGTCGCGCGCAATCCTTATTTCCGATAAAGTCTACATCATAAATGACCACCATTCGCGTTCGTTATGCGCCCTCTCCCACCGGCGCGCCGCATATCGGCAATTTACGCACTGCGCTCTTTAATTGGCTATGGGCGCGGCACAATGACGGCAAATTTATTTTGCGCGTCGAAGACACCGACCAGGCGCGTGAGGTGGACAATGGGCTCGAACTTATCATGGAATCCCTGCGCTTTCTCGGCATGGATTGGGATGAGGGACCTGACATTGGCGGCGCGTACGGACCGTATCATCAATCCGAACGCTTGGCGATTTACAAAAAATACGCGGACGAATTGATTGAAAAAGGCGCGGCGTATTATTGTTACTGCACGCCCGACGAATTGAAACAGATGCGTCAAGAACAAGAAGCGCGCGGCGAGCCGACGCGGTATGACCGCCGCTGTCGTTATCTGACCGCCGAACAGCGCGCGGAACGCGAGGCAAAAGGATTGCCGCGCGTGGTGCGTCTCGCCGTGCCGTTGGAAGGTTCGACGACGCTGCCCGATTTTATTCACGGCGACATTACGATTCCGAACGCGGACGTGGACGACCAAGTGTTGATGAAAAGCGACGGCTTTCCAACGTATCACATGGCGGTTGTGGTGGACGACCATTTGATGGAAATCACGCACGTCATGCGCGGCGACGAATGGATTTCGTCGTTCCCCAAACACATTCTCTTGTACAACGCGTTCGGTTGGACGCCGCCGCAATTCGGACACATGCCCGTCGTTCTGGGACCCGACAAGAAAAAGTTGAGCAAACGTCACGGCGCGACGAGCATCACACAATTCCGCGACGAAGGATATTTGGTTGAAGCGTTAGTGAATTTCATGGCGCTGCTCGGTTGGGCGTATGACGGCGAACGCGAATTGTTTTCGCGCGATGAATTGATTCAAGCATTCACGCTCGACCACATTCATTCGTCGCCCGCCGTCTTTGACCGAACGAAATTGGATTGGATGAATGGGTATTATATTCGGGGATTGGAGACTGGAGATTTGGCGGAGAGGTTGCTGCCGTTTTTGACGCGCGCGGGGATTGAGGCGGATTTGGAAACGGTGAAAAAAATCGCGCCGTTGGTGCAAGAACGTTTGAAACGACTCGATGAATTTCCGCAACTCGTGGATTTTATTTTTCAAGATGAAATTTCGTACGACCCGAAACTTTTAATCGGCAATAAAATGAACGCGGCAGACTCGCTGAACGCGTTGCGCCACGCGGGCGAGGTGTTGGACAATTTCGCTTCATTCGACGACGAACATGCGTTGGAACACGAACTGCGCGCCGCATCGGAAAAACTCGGTTTGAAACCCGCGCAATTTTTTGGAATTTTGCGCGTCGCGGTGACGGGAAAAACAGTGACGCCGCCGTTGGTGGGGACGATGAAGGTGATGGGGAAGGAGAAGGTGATGGAGAGGGTGGGGAGGGCATTGCGATTGTTGGAGGGGATGTTGGGCGATTGAAATCGCGGCAACAACTATGCCAAGTCTGCCTACGCAGACTGAAAAGGTGAATGGCTTAACGTCCGTAGGGATGTTTCGTGTTTTCGTTGCCGCAAATTCTATTTGCCAAAAAAAGAAATTTGCAAAGAAATGGTATGAACACAGTTCTTGCAATGAATGTTCAATTCAATATTGACGCAATGCTCGTGCGCCTCTCCGACGGGCGCGAAGTTTCCGTGCCGTTAGAATGGTTTCCGCGTCTGCGTGATGCGACACCACAACAGCGCGCGAATTGGCGTTTCATTGCCAAGGGAATTGGGATGCATTGGGAAGAGATTGACGAGGATATTGCTATATCAACGTTGTTACGAATGTGACGCGAAAGTGTGAGGTAACGAAAATGCGCCAAATCAAAATTATTGTGGAAAAACATTCCGACGGATATGTTGCATATCCTATCGGACTGAAAGGTGTAGTTGTTGGCGAGGGTGATACGTATGAAGCAGCAATGGCAGATGTGAAATCGGCGATTCAATTTCATATTGAAACGTTTGGTCCCGAAGTCATCGAGACCGATGAGCCTGTGTTAGAAGCATTCGTCGCAGAAGCAGGAGTTGCCGTCTAATGGGAAAATTTCCTGTTGACGCGCCGAAAGCCAAAGTAATCAAAGCATTGGAGCAACTTGGTTTTCGAGTGGTGCGCGAGGGAAATCATATTGCAATGGTGCGTGAGAATGCGGATGGAACGCGAATGCCTTTGACTTTACCGAATCATCGAACGATTAAAGGGTCAACGTTGCGAACAATTCTGACGCAATCAGGTATTCCAAGAGATGATTTTTTGAAGGCATACGAAAATTCATAACGAACTGTTGTGGAATGATAAAGATGACCAACCCCGAACCCCAAGACTTTATCCGTGAAGCAGTCATTCACGACAACGAAACAAACCGTTTCGACGGCCGCGTTGTTACGCGCTTTCCGCCGGAGCCGAACGGCTATTTGCATATCGGTCACGCCAAAGCGATTTGCGTAGATTTTGGCATCGCGCAGGATTTTGGCGGCTATTGCAATTTGCGTTTCGACGACACGAATCCGACCAAAGAAGAACAAGAATACGTGGACGCGATTCAAGACGATATTCGCTGGCTCGGTTTCGAGTGGCACGGCGAAGCAAAATTCGCGTCCGATTATTTTGAACAACTGTATCAGTGGGCAGAAGAACTGATTTCGCAAAACAAAGCGTACGTGGACGATTTGAGCATGGAAGAAATCCGCGCGTATCGCGGCACGCTCACCGAACCCGGACGCGAATCGCCGTATCGCAATCGCAGCATCGCGGAAAGCTTGGATTTGTTCCGCCGAATGCGCGCGGGCGAATTTCCTGACGGCGCGCGTGTCTTGCGCGCGAAAATTGATATGCAGTCGGGAAATCTCAACATGCGCGATCCCGTCATGTATCGCATTCGTCACGCGACGCATCATCGCACGGGCGACGCGTGGTGCATTTATCCGATGTACGATTGGGCGCACGGACAATCCGATTCGATTGAGGGTGTCACTCATTCGCTCTGTTCGCTCGAATACGAAGACCATCGTCCGTTGTACGATTGGTATTTGGACAATCTCGAAATTTATCACCCGCGCCAAATCGAGTTTTCGCGTTTGAATCTCTCGCATACCGTAATGAGCAAACGCAAACTTTTGCAACTGGTGAACGAAAATATTGTCGCGGGCTGGGACGACCCGCGCATGCCGACGCTTTCGGGTTTGCGGAGACGCGGTTACACGCCCGAATCCATTCGTGATTTCATCGAACGCGTGGGCGTGACGAAAAATCAAAACTTGGTGGAAGTCGCGTTATTGGAAGCGTGCATCCGCGAAGAATTGAATAAGACCGCGCCGCGCGTCATGGGCGTTTTGAATCCCTTGAAAGTCGTCATCGAAAATTATCCCGAAGGAAAAATCGAGGAACTCGACGCGATCAACAATCCCGAAGACCCGAGCGCAGGTTCGCGCAAAATTCCGTTCACGCGCGAATTGTGGATCGAGCAATCCGATTTCATGGAGCAGCCGTCGAAAAAATATTTTCGTTTGGCGCCGGGCGCAGAGGTGCGTTTGCGTTGGGCGTACATTATCAAATGCGTCGGCGTTGTGAAAAACGAAAGCGGCGAAGTGACGGAACTGCGCTGCACCTACGACCCCGCGACGTTGAACGCGCAGCCCACCGACCGCAGAGTCAAAGGCACAATTCATTGGCTTGCCGCGCCGCGCGCGCTTGCCGCCGAAATACGTTTGTACGAAAATTTATTTCCGATGCCGAAACCGGACGAAGCGGAAGATTGGAAAGAAAATATCAATCCGAACTCGCTTCAAATCGTGAATGGTTTTATCGAGCCATCGCTCGCGAACGCGACAACGGGCGCGCGTTATCAATTCGAGCGCAACGGCTATTTCGTCGTTGACCGCGATTCGACGCGCGAAAAATTGGTTTTCAATCGGACGGTGACGCTAAAGGATACGTGGGGAAAGATTGAAAAGCAGGAACAATAAAATTGGCGCGTTGTGCTAGAATAATGACGGAGGCGGAACTGTGGACATCGCCAAGATTGTCATTCTGGACGAGGACAAACTCGAACGCAAACACGATGTCTATGCGTATGAAGCTGAAGAAGTATTGTTGAACAAGCCGCGTTTCTTTTTTGCCCAACAAGGAAATGTGGAAGGAGAAGATGTTTATCGCGCGTTGGGCAGAACGGAAGAAGGGCGCTATTTGGTCGTATTTTTCGCCTACAAACGCAACCGCTCAGCTTTAGTTTTGAGCGCCCGCGATATGACAGACAAGAAAACGCTATGCCAAGAAATAAAATTCAACGCGACCCGTTGCCCAATACTTTTTCTTCACTCGAAGAGTTGGTGGGTTTCTGGGATTCGCATGATACCGAAGACTATCCTGAAGCATGGCGCGAAGTGGAATTCCAAGTCACGACGCGCGAGCGGCGTTATCCGCGTATCACACTCGAACCTCAAGTGTTGACGCAACTTGAAAACCGAGCGCGTGCGATGGATGTATCGTTGAACGCGTTAGTGAATCGGATGTTAAAAGAGTCACTGACGCATAATTCAAGATGATGAGTGAGTGACATGCCACAAGAGCAGAGCCGGCGCTCTGCTCTTTTTTTTCGTACATTCATCCCCATTCGCCTTTCCGTATCTTTTTCGGTATTATTCGTTCAAATTCCCTGTCCCTTTGGGAGAGGGGAAGGTGAGGGAGCAAAATATGAAAATCGGAATCGTTGGCAGCGGCTTTGTGGGCGCGACGGCGGCGTACGCGCTCGTCATGCGCGGCGTCGGACGCGAAATTATTTTGGTGGACGCGAACAAGCAGCGCGCGGCGGCGGAAGCGGACGACATCGCGCACGCGGTGCCGTTTGCGAACGCGCTCGAGGTGCATGATGGCGAGTACGCCGATTTAGCGGACGCGCGCGTCGTCATTCTCGCGGCAGGCGCGAATCAAAAACCGGGCGAAACGCGTTTGCAATTGTTGGAACGCAACGCGAAAATTTTTGGTGAAATTATTCCGCGCGTCTTGGAATACGCGCCCGACGCGCGCCTCGTCGTCGCGACGAATCCCGTGGATGTGATGACGCATCTCGCCGCATACTTTGCCAAACAGCGCGGCGTCCCCGATGCGCGCGTGATTGGTTCCGGCACCACGCTCGACACGGCGCGTTTTCGGCTGCTGCTCGCGCGGCACGTCGGCATTGATACGTCGCACATTCACGCGCACGTCATCGGCGAACACGGCGATTCCGAAGTGTTGACGTGGTCGGTGGCAACCGTCGCCGGTTTTCCGCTCGAACAATTTTGCGAATCCCACAGCATCGCGCTCGACGATGCCATTCGCGCGGACATTGATACGCGCGTGCGCCGCGCCGCCTATCACATCATCGAGGGCAAAGGCGCGACGTATTACGGCATCGGCAGCGCGTTGGCGCGCATCACGCAGGCGATTCTCAATGACCAACGCGCGATTCTGACCGTGTGTTCGCATCACGAAAATATCGCGGGCGTAAAGGATGTTACGTTGTCCTTACCGCAGCTCGTCGGCGGTGACGGCATTTTGGATACGTACATGCCGCCGTTGAACGATGCCGAATTGAACGCGTTGCAAAAAAGCGCGCGCGTGATTCGCAACGCGATTGATGGATTGAATTTATCGTAGGGGCGAAGCATTGACATTCGCGCAAGCGTCTCGATTCGCGTTTGCTTTTGTCAATGCTTTGCCCCTACCCAAAATGGATGAAACAAATCGAATTGGGTTCAAGCGGCGTCAAGGTTTCAAGTTTGGGCATCGGGACGTGGGCGTGGGGCGATAATTTATATTGGGGTTATGGCAAGGGTTATGGCGAAAACGATTTGCAACTCGCGTTTGATGAAACGCTGCGCGCCGGCATAGATTTTTTCGATACGGCAGAAATCTATGGCTTTGGCAAGTCGGAAAAATTTATCGGCGAATTTTTGCGCATCGCCGCGCAACGGGACGGCGCAAGCATCCGCGATAACGTGCATATCGCAACAAAATTCGCGTGCCTGCCATATCGCGTTACCAAAAGTTCTTTGTTGCGCGCGCTGCGCGGCAGTTTGAAACGGCTTGGCGTGTCGCAAGTTGATTTGTATCAAATTCATTGGAACTTTGCCGCCATGTCCATTGAGACAATGATGGATGCGATGGCAGAAGCGGTTGAAAAAAAATTAACGCGCGCGGTTGGCGTTTCCAATTACAATGTGGAACAAGTGCGCCGCGCGCACAAACGCCTCGCGCAGCACAACATTCCGCTCGCGTCGAATCAAATCGAATACAATTTATTGCAGCGCGGCGCCGAATTCAACGGCATGGTAGAAACGTGCCGCGAATTGAATGTCACCATCATTGCGTACAGCCCAATGAGATT
This sequence comes from Anaerolineae bacterium, assembly GCA_021463195.1. Classification (GTDB taxonomy): domain Bacteria; phylum Chloroflexota; class Anaerolineae; order UBA4142; family SHND01; genus SHND01. Next base: position 5,946 of record JAJTXZ010000031.1, on the reverse strand, counting down.
CGGCGTCCTGACCGGCAAGTATTCGCCGACCAACCCGCTCCCCGGCGCGCGCGGCAGACAATTCAGCGTCGCGTATCTCGCGCAAATTGAGCCGTTCATAGCGGAATTGAAAAAGGTCGCGCAAAAATATGACAAGAGTATTCCACAAGTTGCCATCAACTGGGTGATGCAGCGCGGCGCAATCCCGATTCCCGGCGCGAAAAATTTGAAACAAGCGCAAGAGAACGCGGGCGCGCTCGGCTGGAATTTGGCGCGCGAGGATGTGGAATTTTTGAATGAAATGAGTACGCGCGTTCACGCCGCGCGGTAAGAGAACCTACAATGAACTGACTAAAGGTTGTACCCTGTGAACCGAAAACGATTTTTGCTTGGGGTTGGAATTGTGCTGCTCGCGCTCGCATTGTTGGGCGCGGGCGCATTTGTGTATTGGGCGAACGATGCCGCGCCGCCGATGCCCGAAGCATTGACCGCGCTGAAATCCGACGAGTTTGTACAATTCAGCGACCAAAATGGTTGGCTCGTATTTCGACCCGTCAGTCAAGACGATACTCTCGCCAAGCCCTTGAACACCGGTTTTATTTTTTATCCCGGCGGCAGAGTAGACTATCGCGCGTACGCGCCGCTCGCGCGCGATATCGCAGCGCAAGGGTATCTTGTCGTCATTCCGCCGATGCCTTTGAATCTCGCGTTTTTCGGCGCGAATGCGGCGGACAATGTTGTGAGAACATTTCCAGAAATTCAGCATTGGGCAGTTGGTGGACATTCGCTCGGCGGCGTCGCGGCTTCGATGTACGCCAACAACAATCGCGATAAAATTCATGGCATTGTGTTCTACGCGTCGTACCCCGCGGGCAATATGAGTACGTATCCCGGCAGCGTCACTTTCATCTTTGGAACAAATGACGGCTTGGCGACGCCTACAAAAATCGCAGAATCGAAACCGAACCTCCCGCTACAAACGGTGTTTGCGCCGATTGAAGGCGGAAATCATTCGCAGTTTGGATTTTATGGCAACCAAAGCGGCGACAACCCCGCGACCCTATCGCGGGCGGAACAACAAAAACAAAGTGTAGACGCGACTGTGGAAATGTTGCGTAGCTTGCAATGAATTTGATTCATTGGTAGGCGCAAAATGAATTTAGAAAATTTTCATGTTGCCGTTATCGGCGCGGGACCGGCGGGTTTGTACGGCGCGCAAGAGTTGGCAAAGACGGGCGCGCGCGTCGCGCTTTTCAATCGTGACATCAAACCCGGCGGACTTGCCGAATACGGAATTTATCCCGACAAGCACAAAATGAAAGAGGGGCTGCGCGCGCAATTCGAGAAAATTCTCGCGCTGCCGAACATTGAATATCTTGGAAACGTGACGATTGGAAATCACGGCGCGCTTTCATTGCGCGAGTTGTTTGATTTTGGATTTGACGCGGTGTTGGTTACGGTCGGCGCGCAAGGCACAAAATGGCTCGACCTGCCCGGCGAACAGTTACGCGGCGTCTATCACGCCAAAGACCTGGTCTATTACTATAACCAGCTGCCGCCATTCAGTACCGGACAATTCGAGATTGGCAAAAATATTATCATTATCGGCGTGGGCAATGTGATGATGGACATGGCGCATTGGCTCGTGCGCGATCTTCAAGTGGACACGGTGACCGCGCTTGCGCGGCGCGGCCCCGCTGAAGTGAAATTTGATAAAAAAGAATTCGAGACGGTTGGCGCGAATTTAGATCTAGTCGCGTTGGATGCGGAAATCGAACGCTGCGCGCCATTCATGCGCGCCGTCGGCGAAGAACCGGACGCGGCGCGTCAACAAATTTTGGCGGGCTTGCCGCGCGCGCTGCCGCCGGTTTCCGATACGCGGCTGCGCTTTTACTTTCTCGCGTCGCCGCTCAAACTTTGCGGCGATGCGCGCGGTCACGTCGCCGCGCTGCAAATCGAAAATAACAAATTGGTATCGGCGAACGGCGCAATCAAAGCGAAAAGTTTGGGAACATTTCACGAAATCCCCTGCGACACGGTAATCTTTGCCATCGGCGACTCGATTGACCCACAATTAGGTTTGCCCATCGCGAGCGGCGAATTCGTAAAAAGTCCCGCGCCCCGTTTTCCAATCAATCACGTTTCCTACGAAGCATTTGATCCGCAGACCGAGCAGCCATTGGATCGAATTTTTATCGCGGGTTGGGCGCGCCAAGCCAGCGATGGTTTGGTCGGCATCGCGCGCAAAGACGGCATCAACGCCGCGCACGCGATACGCGCGTATCTTGAAACACGCGCTGCGCCGCGCGGCATCAAGCTCGCGGAGCTTCAAGAAAAAATCCAACAGCGCGGCGCGGTCATTGTCGCCAAAGCCGCTTTGCGGCGCCTCGCGGACGCGGAGCGCGCGGTGGCGCGCGCGCGCCAGCTGCCCGAATACAAGTTTGCGACGAATCCAGAAATGCTCGCCGCGATGGATTTGGTCGCAAAATAGATTGACAACTGAAAAACGCCGCCGCGCGCGGCGTTTTTCGTTTTCCTCGCTCGTCGTTTATACTCTTACCAATGCGCGTTGGCATAGATTTCTCGCCTCTGGCATATGGCAATCGCACACGCGGCATCGGCGCGTACGCGGAAAATTTGGTCGCGGCATTATTGGCGCAAGACGCGCGCGCTGAATATTTTTTATTCACCATGCGCGGCATCGAAGCGTACGAAACGCCATTTGCGCGCGCGCCCAACGCGCATCTCGTGCGACTGCCGGTCCCGCCAATGGGACGCGCGACGCCGCTCATTTCACATCAACTCATCCTGCCGCTGCACGCGCGCGCATTGCGCTTGGATGCGCTGCATCTGATTGCGGTGCCGTACAATCCATCCACACCGGCGGTGCCGCTGCGCGCGGGCGTGCCGACGGTGATTACCCTTTTCGATGTGATGCCATTGCGTTTGAGCGAAACGCTGTTGAAAAATCCGCGTCATCGCCGCTTTTATAATTGGCAACTGGACGCGTGTCGCCGCGCGGCAATGCTGCTCACGGCATCCCATGCCGCCGCGCAAGATTTGGCGCGCTTTGACATCGCGCCGCGCGAAAAAATTCGCGTCGTGCCGTTAGCGCCGCCGCCGCTCGCCGCGCCAACGAATCGTCCAGAGGTGGCTGCGCTCGCGGGTAGCGCGCCATTTCTGCTGCACGTCGGCGGCGCTGAACCGCAAAAAGACCAACCCACCGTTTTGCGCGCATTCGGCTTGTTGTGCCGCAATCCCGCGTTTCGACACAATCTCATTTTGGTGGGCAAACATCATGGCGACGACATGCCCGCGTTGGAAATGTCCACCCGCGCGGCGCGGCGTATTTTGCGTTTGTCCAATGCCACCCGCGCGGATTTGGATATATTGTACGCGCGCTGCGACGTGTTTATCTTTCCGTCGCTGTACGAAGGATTCGGCTTGCCGATCCTAGAAGCTATGCGCGCGGGCGCGCCAGTGGTGGCGACGAATGTTGCGGCGCTGCCCGAAGTTACGCGCGACGCCGGCTTGTTGGTGGAGGCGAAAAATCCGCAAGCGGTGGCGAACGCGGTGCGCCGTATTCTGGACGATGAACGTGTACGCGTGAAATTGAGCCAAGCGGGCGAACGCCGCGCGCGCGAATTTTCATGGGCGCGCACGGCGGAATTGACGCGCGCGGTCTATGCGAAAGTCGCGCTGGAAAAAAAATCGGAATGATGGACGTTCCCGCCTTGCCGCGCGTAATCTGGGATACGACTTTTGCGCAGCGCGAGTGGACCGGCACGCGCATTTATACGCGCAATCTATATCACGCGGTCGCGGCAACGCAGCGCGTGACGCTGCAAGAATTGCGGCGCGCGCGCGCTAGCCACGACGCGCCGCGGCGCGGCGCGCTAGCCGCCGCGCAAAATATATTGTGGTTGACGCGCGGGCTAGAGCGCGCATTGAATGCGCGCGCGCCGGATTTATTGCATGTCGCCGCATATGTGGGTCCGCGGCGCGCGCCCTGCCCGATAATCGCGAATATTTTTGATATAACGTATCTCGCTTATCCGCAAGATTTTGATTGGAAATGGCGCGCCTATGCGCGGTGGGTGATTCCGCATACGGCGCGTACGGCGGCGGCGATTGTGACCTTGAGCGAACATGCGCGCGGTGAAATCATTCGCGCGTATCAACTTGCGCCCGAACGCGTGCATATTGTCGCGCCGGGCATTGGCAGCGAATTTCATCCGCCTATCGCGTTATCCGCTGTCGAAAAATCGCGCGCGCAATATAACTTGAGCGCGGATTATTTATTGTACGTTGGCGCGGCGAATGAACGCAAAAATATTTCCGCGCTGATTGCGGCGTTCGCGCGACTGCGCGCGGATTTTCCGCGCTTGACGTTTGTGTTGGCAGGACATCCGTTTTCTTCACGCGACAAGGTGACGCAAGCGCTGCGCGCGCACGCGGTAGAAAACGCGGTGACGCGCTTGGCGTACGTACCGCAAGCGGATTTGCCATTACTGTACGCGGGCGCGCGCGCGTTTGTGTACGCGTCAAAACTGGAAGGGTTTGGAATGCCGCCCGTCGAAGCGATGGCATGCGGGACGCCCGTCGTCGCCGCGCCGAACCCGCCGCTGCCCGATGTATTGGGCGCTGCCGCGTATTGGGCGGACGATGACAGTCCCGCCGCGTTGGCGCGCGCGATACGGCGCGTGTTGACGGATGAGACGCTGGCGCAGACCTTGCGCGCGCGCGGCATTGCACGCGCGCAAATGTACACCTGGCAGGATGCGGCGCGCAAAACAATTCAAGTGTATGAAAACGTATTGCAAAATAAAACAAGTTGAATGGCGCGTTCTTTTTTTTACGCGCGTGGCGCGAATTCAGCGGCAACGCGCGGCGCTGGCGTTAACGTAGCGCTTTGATGCGCTCGAGTGGAATCGAATCCGTCGCGATTTCAAATAAATTATCGGCTGGCGGCAGAAACAAGATATTTTCCAACGGCGCGGCAATTTGCGCGCTATCGGTCTTGACAAGCGCATGCGCTCCCATTCGGTACGCCGTATAATTGTACTCTGCCAACATGTCGTATAAAATGGTTGGCGCATAACCGGAATCTTGCAACCGTGTCACATTCACTTCGGAAAGAATGCGCGGTTTTCGCGAACGCGTCAAAAGTTTTCGCATTCCGCGCAGCGCCAATACTTCGGCGGCTTCAATATCCATCTTGAGCAAATCAATGCGCGGAATGTCGCGACTCTGCGTATATTCGTCAATAGAAATCGTGGGGACCGTTTCTGAAGCCGCATCGGGGAAAAAATCCATCACCGTCGCGAACCCGCTCGCATTGTGCGCGTCGCGAGGCGGCACATGCAATGTGACAGCGCCAACCCGGTTGGTGACAGCCACACGCTCAAGTCGCACTTGGGTAAAATGGTTTGCCGCGACGCTCGCGGCAAGCAGCGCAAAGTTTGTCGCAAGCGGCTCGAACGCGTACACTGCGCCGTGTATGCCAACGCGCTGCGCTGCCGCCAAGGTATAAAATCCGACGTGCGCGCCCAAATCGAAAAAAATCATTCCGGGCGCAAGCAGCGCTCGCACGAGTCGCTGCAAACCGGTTTCGTACAAACCATAATAAATATCTGTTTGCATCGGGTCGTTCAAATCAAGCATCATGCGTAAATCATTTGGCATTCGACAAAGCGTCGGATTTTCGTTCGGTTTCAAGAACGGCGCGAGCGTTCGCGCAAGGCGCACGCGCCCCTTGAACGCGGTTTGCGTGATAACGGTTTGAACCACTCGGCGCAATCGGGCTTTCATTATTTCCATTATAGCAATATCTCGATTAAAAAAAGAAAGCCAGCTGCCCAAATTGACGCTAGTGCATCTTTAACAGAGTACTTGGTCGAAAGACCTTTGGGGTTTCTGGGCAATTTGCTTGGTTTGGCGCACCCGCGTCGAAAACCCCAAAGGTCT
>JAJTXZ010000030.1 GCA_021463195.1 Anaerolineae bacterium | reverse complement strand
ATTTCGAATGCAATGAGAAATCTCGTTTGACGCGCAAGGTCGAGATTTCTCGCCTCCGCTCGAAATGACAGTTTGCGCGACTTTGTGCCAGCCCTACTAGCTATTACTGGCTACTTTAACCCCGCCAACTTTAACCCCGCCTGCAAAATTTCCTGCACCTTGTCGCCGTGCGTCGTTTCGGTGTATACGCGAATCAACGGCTCGGTGCCTGAAAAGCGAATGAGCAGCCAGCCGCCATCATTCATCTCGTAGCGAAAACCGTCGAGCGTGTTAATGTTGACGACGGGAATACCGGCGATGTCAGTTGGTTTTTGCGCCGCGATGTGCGCGCGCACCGCCGCGTTGCGTTCGGGCGGAAAGGGCGTGTCAATGCGATCGTAATAATGCGCGCCGACGATGCTGAATAAATGGTCGAGCAACTGCGTCGGCGTTTTATCGAGTTTTACCATCAAGTCGAGCAAAAAGAGCGACATTAAAATTCCGTCGCGTTCGGGCATGTGTCCGCGCACGGCAAAACCGCCCGATTCTTCGCCGCCAATCATCGCGTTCGTTTCCAACATTTTCGGCGCGATGAATTTGAAACCGACGCCCGTTTCATATACCGGCACGTTATAAATTTTGCCGAGTTTGTTCAACATCGAAGTCGTCGAAATCGTCTTGACAATGGGTCCGCGCCAGCCGCGAATTTCCAAAAGATAATACGCGAGCAGCGCGTACACTTCGAGTTGATTGATAAAGCGTCCGTTTTCCGCGACAAAACCCACGCGGTCGGCATCGCCGTCGGTGAGAAAACCCGCGTGCGCGCGAGCCGCCGGAATCGTTTCTTGCAACCGCGCGGTATTTGGCGGAATCGGTTCGGGGCGTTGCATGTCGGGAAAAATCGGATTGCGCCCGCTGTGAATTTCCGTAACCGTCGTTTTGTCGCCGTCCAAAATGCGTTTCAGCCAGCCGCTGCCGACGCCCCACATCGGGTCATGCACGATGCGCAAATCCGCGTTTTTCAAGGGCGCGACGTCAATCATGTCGGGCAAATGTTCGAGATACGCCGCGCTGGCGTCGAATTTTTTAATCGAACCTGCGGCGAGCGCATCGCGCAGCGGCGCGCGTTGTACGTCCGATGTCGCGGGGATTAACGCTTCGATTTCTTTCAAGACATCGGGCGGCACCGCGCCGCCAAATTCATTTCGCACTTTGAAACCGTTGTCGGTGCCGGGATTGTGTGACGCGGTGATATTGATGGCGCCCGCCGTTTTGTTTGCGATTGCCGCGTATGAAATGACCGGCGTCGGCGTGCCGATTTCGGTCAACAGCACGGGAATAGCATTCGCCGCCAAAACCTGCGCCGCCGCCGCCGCGAAATTTTCCGACGCGAAACGATGGTCGTAACCAATAACCATGCCGCGTTCGCGCGCCTGATGATTCCGCGCGAAATAGGTCGCTACGCCTTGCGCCGCGCGTCGCACATTATCAAACGTGTAATCTTCGGCGATGACGCCGCGCCAGCCGTCCGTGCCAAATTTAATCGTGTAGGTCATGTTTTGGGTAACAGAGAGTAGGTAGCAGACAATATCTTTTTTGTCACTTGCTACGCGTCACCGATCAAGTTATATGTCTTTTTCAATGCCGCCAAATCCGCCTCGACCATGAGTTGAATCATTTGCTCGAATGTGACGCTTGGTTCCCAGCCGAGTTTCGCGCGCGCTTTGCTGGCGTCGCCTAAAAGATGGTCCACTTCGGCGGGGCGCAGATCCTGTGGATTATTTTCAATCACATAGCGCGTGTAATCCAAATCTACGCTCTCGAACGCAATGCGACACAAATCGCGCACCGAATGCTCTTTGCCTGTCGCAATCACGTAATCGTCCGGCTGGTCTTGCTGCAGCATCAGCCACTGCGCGCGCACGTAATCGGGCGCGTACCCCCAATCGCGTTTCGCCTCCAGATTGCCCAAGCGCAGCTCTTTAGCCAAACCTAACGCGATTTTCGCCGCGCTGTGCGCGACTTTGCGCGTCACAAATTCCAAACCGCGCCGCGGGCCCTCGTGATTGAACAAGATGCCAGAACAGGCGAACAAATTGTACGATTCGCGATAATTGATCGTTATCCAATGCCCATACACTTTGGCGACACCATAAGGCGAACGCGGATAAAACGGCGTCTTTTCCGTTTGCGGCACTTCGCGGACTTTGCCGAACATTTCCGATGACGACGCTTGATAAAAACGAATCGCCGGATCCGCGATGCGAATCGCGTCCAACATGCGCGTTACGCCGAGCGCGGTGACTTCGCCGGTCAACACCGGCTGTTTCCACGAAGTCGGCACAAAACTTTGCGCGGCGAGATTGTACACTTCGCGCGGGCGGTATTCGCGCAGCACATCAATCAGCGAAACTTCGTCCAACAAATCGGCTTGCACGATCGTGATTTTGTCTTGAATGTGCGCGATGCGTTCAAAATTGACCGTGCTGGTGCGCCGCACCAGACCGATGACGTTATATCCTTTTTCCAATAAAAAATCGGCGAGATGACTTCCATCTTGCCCGGTGACTCCTGAAATAATGGCTGTCTGATGTGCCATGCTAAAAAAATACCTCGTGTTTATTGCGCGCGCTTGACGATACGCGCGTTGTCCGCGGTTATGCGTTATGCGCCACTCGCCCGCGCCAATAATCTAGAATCGCGCGCAGTGTTTCGTGAAATGAAAATTGCGGCGCCCACCCGGTCGCGTTTTTGAATCTGGCCGCGTCGCAATAACTGATCGGTGTGTCGGACGGGCGCATTCGCTCCGCGTCGTATTCAATTTCAAATGGGACGCGCGCCAAATGTTGATACGTTTCGACCAATTCGCGCACGGCGCGCGGTTTGCCCGAACCAATATTATACACATCCCCCGCGTTTCCGCGTTCCAATGCCAAGACATAACCACGCACTATATCGCGCACATCGCTAAAATCGCGCTGCGCGGCCAGATTGCCCACGCGCAGTTTTGGCGCGCGTTTGCCCGCTTCGATTTCGGCGATTTGTTTGGCGAAATTCGCCGCGACGAAACGTTCATTTTGACGCGGGCCGATGTGATTGAATGGGCGCATGCGGACAATGCGCAACTGATGGCTGAGAAAATATTGCAGCCCCAAAAAATCCTGCGTGATTTTGCTCACGCCGTACGGACTGTCGGGGCGCAGCGGCGTGTCTTCGTCAATCGGCAAATCGGCGGGCGTGACGCGGCCATATTCTTCATTCGAGCCGACAATGAGAATACGCGCGTTGGATTTTTGCTGCGCGGCGGCGTGCAACAGATTCGTCTGCGCGCGGATATTATTTTCCAACGTTGCCCACGGGTCTTGCCACGAAATCGGCACGAACGCTTGCGCGGCGAGATGATAAACGCGGTCGGGGGAAATTTGCGCGAAAAGTTCGGCGGTAAAACGCGGGGCGCTCAAGTCGCCAACGATAAACCGGATTCGGGCATCCGTTGGCGCATTTTCACCGCCGTTTTGCGATACGCCGACCAATTCGAGCGTTGGATCATTTTGCGCCAAGAGATAATCGGCGAGATGACTGCCCGCAAAACCGGAAATGCCGGTAATCAGTACGCGCACGCTTCTCCTTTTAAACGCGGCAGAACGAAACAAAACATAATCGAGCGCGACGCCACGATCCTTTGTGAAGGGCTTGCGCGCGCGGCGATTATAACACGCGAAGGACGTTTTGCAATATCTTTCACAAACGGAAAACTAATTGCGGCTGCGGTTGGTCGCGCGCGAATTGAAATGCGCGTGAACGCGCCAAACAAAATCAAAGCGCTCGAAACCGCCCGCGTCGATTGGCGCGAGCGCGCTTTTTTACGCGGCGGCTATAGCGATGCAGATCATATTTTGAACCATTAGCCCAAAAAGATCTTTTGAATTTTCGGAAACGCGAAAGGTCTGAGCGTCCACATTATTCTCAAACTCTATCGTTCGGACTGCGACGGCATTATTTTTTCGATCTGCAAATTCATCGCCGTCAAACGCGGCACAATGTCACCGTAGCCGCGTTCCAAAAACGCGATGCCGTTCACTTGCGTTTCGCCCGGCGCAATCGCGGCGGCAATGACGTACGCAAGTCCGGCGCGCAAATCAGGAATCGTGATTTCGTCCGCATCGTGAAACGGCGTCGGGCCCATGATGATGGCGCTGTGTTCGTGCCCGCCATCGCGATACCGACACGGCACACTGCCCAAACAATGCGTGGTCAACTGCGTTTTCGCGCCGAGTTTGTTTAACGCTTTCAAATAGCCGAAACGTTTTTCGTACACCGTTTCGTGAATCACCGAAATGCCATCCGCTTGCGTCAATAAAATCGCAAACGGCTGCTGCCAATCGGTCGAAAAGCCCGGATACACATCTGTTTCAATCATCGTCGGGCGAATCGCGTCGCGCCGGAAAAAGCGAATGCTTTCCGCGCCCTTGAGTTCAATGCCGCCGCCGACGAGTTGATAGTACGACAAAAAATTGCCGAGTGTTTCGGGACGAATCCCATGCACTGTAATATCGCCGTCCGACGCGCACGCGAGACACGCCCATGACGCGGCTTCGATGCGGTCGCCGAGAATCGGCATATTCGTGCCATTCAACGCGGGCACGCCGTCAATGCGAATCTCGCGGTTCGGCGTGGTGAAAATAATCGCGCCCATCGAACGCAGCATCGTAATCAATTCAAAAATTTCCGGTTCCATCGCCGCGTTCGTAATCACGGTGCGCCCTTCCGCCAGCACGGCGAGATACAAACTGGTTTCGGTCGCGCCGACGCTCGGATAGGGCAAATTGATTTGCGCGCCGCGCAATTTGCCTTGTCGCCGCGCGACAAAACCATCATCCGTCTCTTCGATAATGCCGCCGAACGCGCGAATCGCGGCGAGATGAAAATCCACGCCGCGCGCGCCGATTTTGCAGCCGCCCAGCACGGGCACAAACACTTCCGTCCAATGATGCAGCAGCGCGCCGAGCAAAAGAATCGGGATGCGATTGCTGCCTGAATGCGGCGTCGGCACATGCGACGATTTCATCAGCGCAGGGGCAATCGTCATCGCGCCCTCATGCCATTTCACGCGCACGCCAACCGATTCCAACATTTCGCGCGTAATGTCCGTATCGCCGATGGGCGGAACATTGGTCAGCGTCGTCGTTTTTTCGCTCAATAGCGCGGCGACCATCGCTTTGGTCGCAAAGTTTTTCGCGCCGAGCGTTTTGATTTCGCCGCGCACAGGATGCCCGCCGCGAATGCGATAGGCAAAGGTAGCTTGCATATTTTCCTAAACTCGTTTCCTTGAAATTTGCCTGAAGCGAATGTTCGCGCTAACGCGAATCATTCCAATAGATTATATCCGTTTTTGACGCTGCGCGAGCAAAAGAGTAGCGTAAAAAAATCGGAGCGCATTTTCGCTCCGATTTTTTTACGCTATCCTATTTTCCGTTCAAACCCGCTTCGTGGCGCAAGATTTCCGCCTTGTCCATCGCTTCCCATGGCGCGTCAATGTCGTGCCGTCCAAAGTGGCCGTAAGCGGCAGTCGGTTGATAAATCGGGCGGCGCAAATTCAAATCGCGAATAATCGCGGCGGGACGCAAATCGAAATGCGCGCGCACGAGTTCCATAATTTTGTCGTGCGGAATTTTTTCCGTGCCGAACGTTTCCGCGTTGATGGAAACGGGATGCGCGACGCCAATCGCGTACGCGACTTGGAGTTCAAAACGTTCCGCGAGTCCGGCGGCGACGACATTTTTTGCCACATAGCGCGCGGCATACGCGGCGCTGCGATCCACCTTTGTTGGGTCTTTGCCGCTGAACGCGCCGCCGCCGTGTCGCGCGACGCCGCCGTACGTGTCCACAATAATTTTTCGTCCCGTCAAACCCGCGTCGCCCATCGGTCCGCCGATGTTGAAACGGCCGGTGGGGTTGATGAAAAATTTTGTGTTGACATCGAGCATCTCGGCGGGGACAATCGCGTCAATCACGTGCTTGCGCACATCGCGCGCGATTTGCGCTTGTGACACGTCGTCAAGATGCTGCGTCGAAATGACAACGGCATCCACGCGCACTGGTTTGCCGTGCGCGTATTCAACCGTCACTTGCGATTTGCCATCGGGCCCCAAGTAGGGCAGCGTGCCGTTTTTGCGAACGAGGGTGAGCTGTTTGGCCAATTTGTGCGCGAGCGAAATCGTCCACGGCATGTATTCTTCCGTCTCGTTACACGCAAAGCCAATCATCATTCCTTGGTCGCCTGCGCCGATTTGGTCAATCGGATCGGCGTCGCCGGCTTTGGCTTCGAGCGCCTGACTCACGCCCATATCAATATCGGGCGATTGTTTTTTGATGGCGACGAGAATGCCCGCTGTTTTGTAATCGAGACAATACGCGCTGTCGGTATAGCCGATTTGCTGCAAGGTGTTCTTGACAATTTCATACGCGTCGAAATGCGCGGTGGTGGTAATTTCGCCAAAGACCCCGACGAGTCCGCCGCTCGCGACCGCTTCGCACGCCACGCGCCCATACGGGTCTTGGGCGAAAACCGCGTCCAACACGCCATCTGAAATTTGGTCGCAAACTTTATCGGGATGCCCCTCTGTCACCGATTCTGACGTGAACAGGAGCTTGGGCGAAGTCATGAATGTGGTTGACATGATTTTCAAAAAAGAGACTAGAGATTAGAGATTGAAGATTTTATTTCAAATCTCTAGTCTCTAATCTCCAAGCTCTAATCTTTTTACGTTCCTTCCTCCCACGAAGTGAGATATTTCGCTTGCTCGGCGGTGAGCGTGTCAATATGAATGCCCATTGCCGCGAGTTTCAAGCGCGCGATTTCGTCGTCTACTTTTTTTGGCACCGAATACACTTGCGGTTTCAATTCCGCGTGATTCTTGACCATAAATTCGGCGGCGAGCGCTTGATTGGCAAAACTCATATCCATCACGCTCGCGGGATGACCTTCCGCCGCCGCGAGATTGATGAGCCGCCCTTCGCCGAGCAGATGCAGCCGACGTCCGTCGGGCAAAATGTATTGGTCCACAAATTCGCGCACGCGGCGTTTTTCTTTGGCCATCTTTTCCAAGGCGGGGATATTGATTTCGACGTTAAAATGCCCCGAGTTGGATAACAGCGCGCCATCTTTCATCACGTCAAAATGATGTTGGTCGAGAATGTGCGTGTCGCCGGTGGCGGTGATAAAAATGTCGCCGATTTTCGCCGCGTCGAGCATCGGCAAAACTTCATAGCCGTCCATCGCCGCTTCCAACGCGCGCAGCGGGTCCACTTCGGTCACAATCACGCGCGAACCCATGCCGCGCGCGCGGCTGGCGATGCCGCGCGAAACCCAGCCATAGCCCGCGACGACGGTCGCTTTGCCCGCGAACAAGATATTCGTCGCGCGCAAAATGCCGTCAATCGTGGATTGGCCCGTGCCGTAACGATTGTCAAAAAAATGTTTGGTCTGCGCGTCATTCACCGCAATCACGGGAAATTTCAACGCGCCATCGTTTGCCATTGCGCGCAAACGAATCACGCCGGTTGTCGTTTCTTCCGTGCCGCCGACAATGTATTTCAACAAATCGGTGCGTTCTTTGTGAATCGTCGAGACCAAATCCGCGCCGTCGTCCATCGTGATATTGGGATTCGCGTCGAGGACGCTGTGTAGGTGCGAATAGTACGTTTTGTTGTCTTCGCCTTTGATGGCGTACACGGGCACTTCCCAGTGCGCGACGAGCGCCGCGGCGACATCGTCTTGCGTGGAAAGCGGATTCGACGCGCACAATAATACATCCGCGCCGCCTTCCACCAGCGTTCGCATCAGATTCGCGGTTTCGGTGGTGACGTGCAAACACGCCGCGATTTTTTGGCCCTTTAAGGGTCTTTCTTTGGCAAAGCGTTCGCGAATCTGGCGCAGCACGGGCATCTCTTGTTCCGCCCATTCGATGCGCGAGCGACCTTGAGTCGCCAACGCTTCATCGCGAATATCAAATGTTTTTGTTGGCATCATTCCTCCAAGCTAAAAGTTAAAAGCTAAAAGCTCAAAATGATTTTGATATTTGAGCGATTCACTTTTAACTTTATGCTTTTAGCTTTGTGCTTTTAGCTTTTCCAGCTCTTTCCATTCTCCGAATTCTTGTTTAAAGCGTTCGATAAATTCTGCTAATGTATAACGATGGCTTTGCGTGCCGTATTCTTCGAGCGCATAGGTCGCGGCAAGCGCGCCCAGCCGCCCGGTGAATTCCCACGAAAAATTATGCAGCACGCCTTTGATGATGCCCGCGCGATACGCGTCGCCCGTGCCGGTCGGTTCGACGATTTGATGCGGCGGCGCAATTGGAATTTCGACGACGCGTTCGCCTTGATAAATTTTGGAACCGTTTTCGCTGTGGGTGACGATGAGCGTTTCGGTTTGCGCGGCGATTTCGTCCTGCGTCCAACCCGTTTTATTTTTCAACATCTCGAGCTCGTAATCGTTCAGCACAATCATTTTGGAACCCGTGCACCCTTGGCGTAAATCGTCGCCGCTCAAGCGAATGATTTGTTGCGACGCGTCATAAATGTACGGGATGCCCATTTCTTTGCACTCGGTGACATATTGCGTCATCGCGCGCGGGTCATTGGGCGAAATGACCGCGAGTTCAATATTGCCATTCACGTGATCGTGAAACGAAACGCGATGCGCGTGCGCCATCGCGCCGGTATAGAATGACGCGATTTGATTTTGCGCTTTGTCGGTGGAAACAAAAAAAGAGGCGGTGAATTCGTCGGGGATGGCGATAATGGCGGAGGTGTCAATGAAATGCAATTCGAGCCAGCGGCGATAATCTTCAAAATCTTCGCCCACCGTCGCCATAATCTTTGGCCGTTCGCCGAGCAGCGCGAGGGTATACGCGATATTCGGCGCGATCCCGCCGCGCTGTTTTTTCATCGAATCCACGAGAAAGGAAACGGAAAGCTCGTGAATTTTTTCGGGGATAATATGGTCCTTGAAATAGCCCGGAAAGGACATGATGTAATCGTAGGCAATGCTGCCGGTTAAAACGACGCTCAAGAAATTACTCCGTTAAGGGTGTTTGACGTGTATGCTACAATTCCAGCACAGATGGTAAGCGTAAGCCCAAAGTGGCTGGACGGCTGCTTTCAGTGGTCCACCTTCTCTGCGCGCGAGAGATAAATCGGCGCTTTGGCGGTTTATCATCTGTGATATAATCCAAGCAAAGATGGTAAGCATAAGACCAAAGTGGCTGTTCGGCTGTTCACAGCGGTTCACCTTCTCTACGCGCGAGAGATAAATCGGCGCTTTGGCGGCTTACCATTTTTCTATTTCCGACCAGCTAACCATCCGTTCAAAAGCAATCTTTTGCGCCACAATCTCCAGGTATTCCTCTTCTTCATTTTGGTACTTTGCCATCCCCGCCCCTGCCACAAAGTCAGCAATTTGCAAACACATATCGGTCTGACTGTTCCCATGCTCTATTCTTAGATTTTGTCCTATGCGTGCTTCCAATTCTCGATTTACTTTGGCGCGCTGCGTAGGATTTGTGAATTGTTTATCAAGCACAAAATCAGCGTGAGGAAAATCAGATAAAATTTTTGTGAACAGTGGGTGCGCGGCTCTTGCAAAAATTTCAGGTGCGCTCTCGATTGGAAAACGATCCTTTTCAATAATCAGCAAGTAAAGCTGTGCGTCGGAAATTTGCCCCAACATCTCAAAGAACTTGATGCGCGTTTCTCGCCCCGCTGAAGAGAAACGCAACTCGACAATATTCTGATATTGTTTTCCGCGCTGCTTGAGCCACGCTCGAATCTTTTTTACAATGCCACTCAACTCGCGTGGATTTTGCGTACCAACGCCCGCGATTACGAAAAACCGTCCCGAACGATCACGTAAATTTCCACTCTCATCAACAAAAACAAAGTAGGTCATTTCGATTTCCGCGCAGAGCATCAAAAATCTTTTTCAAAAGTTCTTGCAAAAAATCCAAGCGAATCGCGAATGAAATCCTCACCATCAAGCGCTGCAAAAGCGGCAAGTTCCTTGTCATTCACATAATCAGGCAACAGCGCTTGCGCTGCCGCTGCGAGTTCTCGGTCTAGTTCCGCGCGTGCGACAGCATACGCCTCTTTTTGTTCCGCAACTTGGGAGATGGAATCTATTGCAACATTTTTTTCCGTTGCGCTTGGGGCTGCAATCAAATGAAAAAGAGTTATACGTTCTTCGGGCGACAAGTAGCGGATTGCATCAGCAATCTGTTCAAGGGTCAGTTCCACTGTTAACGTCATCTTTCACCCCTCCACACTGTCCATAATTCGCAACAAATTCTCCGTGAACGGCGGATACACAATCCCGCGCTCTGTCACAAGCGCGGTCAGATATTTATTCGGCGTCACATCGAACGCAGGATTGCCAACCTTGACTCCAACGGGCGCGAAACGCACCCCATCAATCGTCGTCACCTCTTCTTCGCCGCGTTCCTCTATCGGAATTTCGCGCCCGCTTGCGAGCGACATATCAATCGTTGACGTTGGCATGACGGAATAGACCGGCACATTGTTTTCGCGCGCGACGACGGCAAGTTTGTACGAACCGATTTTGTTTGCCACATCGCCGTTCGCGGCAACGCGGTCTGCGCCGTAAAAAACTTTGGTCGCGATCCCGCGATACAAATAATGCCCCGCCGCGTTGTCCGCAATCAACGTCATCGGCACGCCGTACTGCATCAATTCCCACGCCGTCAAACGCGCGCCTTGCAAACGGGGCCGCGTTTCGTCAACCAACACATGAATCTTTTTCCCCTGCTTGTGCGCTTCGATAATGCAGCCCAATGCCGTGCCAACGTCCACCGTCGCGAGCGGACCCGTGTTGCAGTGATGGAGAATCGTGTCGCCGTCGTTAATGAGCGACGCGCCAAATTCCGCCATTCGTTGATTCAACGCCACATCCTCTTCCGCAATCGCGTGCGCTTCGGCAATCACCAACGCGCGCGAATCATTCACCGACAAATTCGCGTCGCGCAATTTTTTCATAATGCGCTTGATTGCCCAACCGAGATTCACCGCTGTCGGACGCGTGGCGTACAATTCGCGTCCCACGCGTTCCAATTCCTGAATCAAATCGTCGCGCGTCGCCGCGGTTGAATGCATTGCCGCGAGCGCCATGCCGAACCCCGCTGCTGCGCCAATCGCCGGCGCGCCGCGCACCCACATTTCCTTGATGGAACGCCCAATCGTTTCGTAATCGCGAATTTCGACGTACACCAATTCGCGCGGCAATTTGCGCTGGTCAATCATTCGCACAATATTGTCGTTTAATTCCAGTGTTCGCATAGGCAAAAAAAATTCTCCCACAAGGGGAGATACGCAAAACGTGGCGGCTCCGCCTCATCTTTCAGATTGCTCGCGTCGTCAATGCGACAGACCCGAGGACCTGACGGAATTGGCACCGGGGTTTAGAGAGTAAAGAATGGAGATTGGAGATTGGAGATTGCGCGCATTGTTCAATCTCTATTCTCTGGTCTCTAGTCTCTATCTCCAAATCGGTTGCCGAGGCATCATAGGGCCGTTCCCTCCGCCTCCTCTGGATGAGTTGTCCAGCTATTCAATTTGCAAGACGCTCCATCGAAACGGAACGCACACAATAA
This sequence comes from Anaerolineae bacterium, assembly GCA_021463195.1. Lineage (GTDB taxonomy): Bacteria > Chloroflexota > Anaerolineae > UBA4142 > SHND01 > SHND01. Next base: position 40,731 of record JAJTXZ010000030.1, on the reverse strand, counting down.
CTCACAGAATCCAAATCACTGACTCTGTGAGCGCGCACGAATATAACATGCGCATACGGCTTTGTCAAAATTCGCGCGCGCCGAATTTTTGGGCGCGCGCGCGGCGCAATGCGTCCTTTGCGATTTGCCATCTGCTATCAGCCATTCTATAATCGCGGGCGTGTCCGTAAAGCTTCGACGCAGCGAGCGCGTCTCCAAGCGCGCCGCAAGCGTCAATGTCAATATCCTATATCCCATCCTCGCTCTGCTTCTTTCGGTTTTCGCAATCGCTCCGCTGTGGTATCCGGGCTTTTTTCAATCGCATACCGGATATGCCGCCATTTATAATGTCATTGACCTTGAGCGGCATCTCGGCAGCGTGTTGACGTGGACGCCGACGTGGGGGCGCGCGTTCGACGCGCTGCGTATGGACGGTCCGTTCGCGTATTGGTTGGCGGAAATTTTGCGGCGTTTTGGTTTGACGTATCTCGACGCGGTGAAAACGGTGTACGCGCTCGCGTTCATCGTCTCGGCGTACGCGCTGTTTCTGTTGGCAAAACGCGTTTTGAAAAATGACGCGGGCGCGCTGCTTGCCGCGACGCTCTATTTATATTTTCCCTATCACATCGCAATCGTATATCAGCGCGGCGCGTTCGGCGAAGCGGTGGCGTACGCGCTGTTTCCGCTCACGCTGTATGCGTTGGAACGCCTTGAAAATAATTGGCGAACGTTGATTGCGCCGACGCTCGCGCTATTGGCGCTAACATTGACGCATACCGGACTTGCTATCGCATTCGGCGTTTTCGCGATGGTATGGGTGGCGTGTCTGACGCGCGCGCGCGGCAAGGTTCTGCGCGCGCTATTTGCGATTGCGCTTGGACTGGCGTTGGGGTTTGCCGTCCGCGCGCCGACGCTGCTTGGGGCCGCGTCAATATTTTCGCCGAATGGTTTTACGCCCGCGTTTGTGTATCCATTCCAATTTCTCGCGGCGACGTGGGGCAGCGCGCAACCGCGCGGCGTATTTACGCCCGAACGCGCGGACGAAACGGCGGCGTACCAAATCGGCATCGCCGCGTTGGGATTGACCCTTCTGACGTGCGCGCTATTATTCCGTCACGGCCGCGATCACGCGCGCGCCAATGTCGCGTATCGCGTCGTCGTCGTCAATCTTTTGTTGGCGGGCGCGCTGTTGACGTTGATGCTGCCGTGGTTGGAACCGCTTTGGAATTTTACGTTGAGTTTTGTGTTGCAATATCCGTTTCAGCTGTTGAGTTTTGTCGCGTTGACATTGGCATTGGTCGCGGGCGCGTTGGTTTGGACCGATGAACGCTTTGCGGAAATTCCGCTGCTTGCCGCGTTGGTGATTGCGCCGGTGTTGGCGGTGTATCCGTATTTGGCGCCGCAGTTTTTGGATTTGAATCCGACGCAACCCGCGCGCGCGATTTTTAATAATGAACTCGCGCTGCTCGACGCGACCATCACGCGTCCGCCCGGTGTATGGCGACACGGCGCGACGGTGGAACTCGCGTTGACGTGGCAAGCGCTGAAACAACCCAATCGCGATTACACTGTGTTCTTGCGCGTCGTGGATGAAAACGGCAAGGTGTGGGGCGCGACGGATGAAAAACCGCAAGGCGGCGCGCTTTCGACTCTGCAACTTGCGCCGGGCCAAGTGTTTAGCGATACGCGCGCCGTGCAAATTAATTTGGATGGTCCGCCCGAAGGTTATCATTTGCAACTCGGCGTTTATCCGACCGCGACGGGTCAACCCGCGCCGACGGAAACGGGCGCGACCGAAATTCGGATTGAGGAAAATCGGTGACAGAGAAATCTGCCATTTCGATCAATCGTTCGCTAGATAACGGCGGCTTGGATGCGCTGCGTCGTCTGCTCGCGCGCGCCGGCCTCAAGGTGACACTCGACCGTCACGCGGTTGCGCTCGCGCTCATTTCGTTGTTGGCGCTGGGCCCCTTGCTGCAAGTCGGATATTTTTGGGGCGCGCACGACGCGCGGCATTCCGTTTATTTCTTGTTTGAATTTGACCGCGTGTTCCGCGACGGCGTGTTGTATCCGCGCTGGTTTCCCGACATGACGTACGGTTACGGTTATCCGCTTTTTAATATTTACGGCCCGCTCGCGTTCTATGTCGGCGAATTTTTTCATCTCGTCGGTTTTGATTTTGTGACCAGCGTAAAAATTGTTTTTGCGCTGGCGTGGGTCTTGTCCGGCTTGGCGATGTACGGGTTTGTCAAACGCGTGTTTGAAAATAAAAATGCCGCGTTTCTCGCCGGCTTGTTGTACGTATTCATGCCGTACCATTTGATTGATGTGTATGTGCGCGCGGCGCTGGCGGAATCGGTCGCGTTGGTGTTTTTACCCTTGACGCTCTGGGCGTTTTACCGCACGGTGAACGACCGAACAATTCGCAGCGTCTTGTTTGCGGCGTTCGCGTACGCGGGCATGGTGTTCGCGCACAACGGCATCGCGCTTTTGTTTACATTCGTTCTCGCCGCGTGGATTGTGTTTTTGGTGTTACGCGCGCGCGCGCCGCAGGTCGAATTTTTCGCGCGCGAAAATATTTTTGGCTTGATTCGCGGCGCGCTGCCGACGCTCGGCGCGGTGGCATTGGGCTTGGGCTTGACCGCGATTTTTATGCTGCCGTTGATTTCGGAATATCGTTATATCAACGTCGCGCAATGGACGCAAAACTATTACGATTATCAAGACCATTTCGTCGCGGCGTTTCAACTGTTCAGTCCGTTGTGGGGTTTCGGCATCAGCAATCTCGGGCCCGTGGATGGACTTTCGTTTCAACTCGGGCTTGTGCCGGTCGTTCTCGCGTTCTTTGCGCTGTTTGCCATCGCGAAAAATCCAAATCGAAAACGCGCGTATATTTTATTCTTCCTCGTTCTCACGTTCGCCGTGGTTTTCTTGATGTTTGAAATTTCTTTGCCCGTGTGGCGTGCGTTTGGGCTGGCGAGCGTGGCGCAATTTCCCTGGCGTTTGCTCACGCTCACGCTGGTTTCGTTGGCGGTGGTGGGCGGGAGCGTGATGCTGTTGGAAGACGATAGACAACTGACAACCGACGACAGACAACCGACAACGGCGCGCAAACAATCAACGTTCAGTTTGTCTCTGGTCGCGCTTGCCGCGTTCGTCATTCTCGGCAGTTTTTCTTATATCACCGCGCAAATTATTCTAGAGCCAAAAGAAGGGCCCGTGAGTTTGGCGGGCTTGATGGCGTTCGAGAGCTCCGCAAATGAAATGACCGGTACGACCGTGTATGCGGATGAACAGCCGCGCTGGTCGCCGCTTGCGGACAATTATGTCGCGGGCAAGCGCGTCAATTCCAAAATTGATTTCAACGGTTTGCCCGATTGGCTTTTCATTCGCGTCACCAAAGACGGCGCGCGCGCGACGGGCGAACGCGTGGATTACAACGCGCCCAACGGCGACGTGACGATTGTGTTTAATACGCAAATGTATCCGGGTTGGCGCGCGTATTTGACGCCCTCGCGTTCGAATGAAATCGTGCGTGAACTGCCGATTGAAATCGAGCCGCCGTACGGGCGCATCAAGGTGACGCTGCCGCAAGGCGAACATGGTTTGTGGTTGCGGTTTGAAGACACGCTGCCGCGTACGGTGGGAACAATCATTTCGGGAATTTCGTTGTTGATTGCAGTTGGGTTATTGATCTGGCATAGACGCGGAGCAAACCGAAATAAAAAATCAAAAATTACCGCGTAACTCACGTTACGCAATAATTTTTGATTTTTTATTTGGCGAAATATTTTTTCATGCGCGCAAATATTTTTTCTCCGCACCTCTTTGTTCTCCTCGCGCTGACGACGCTTCTCGCCGCGCCGCTCACCGCGCCCGGCTATTTCATGTTCGCGCATGACGCGCGGCATACCGTATACTTTATGCAAATGTTCGACGCGGCATTGCGCGACGGCGCGCTCTATCCGCGTTGGGCGACGGACATGGTGTTTGGGTATGGCTATCCTGTATGGCTCATCCTCGCGCCGCTGCCGTACTATGGCGCGGAATTTTTTCATCTGCTCGGTTTAGATTTTCCAGCCGCCATCAAAGCGCTGGAAGCGGTCGGCTGGTTTGCGAGCGCGTTAGGGATGTATTTATTCGCGTCGCGCGCGCTGGATAAAAACGCGGGTTTGGTCGCGGGCGTCGCGTATGTGTTCGCGCCGTATCATGTGGTGGACGTGTACGTGCGCGGCGCGATGCCGGAATTTCTCGCGTTTGTGTTTCCGCCGTTCATCTTGTGGGCATGTTATCAGATTTTTGCGACGCGCCGCGCGTTGTACATTCCGCTTGCCGCGCTCGCGTACGGCGCAATGCTTTTGACACACGCGCAAATGACGGCGCTTTTTTCGCCGGTCATTTTGGGATACATTCTCGTACTGTGGTGGAACGACAGGCGACGGGCGATAGACAACAGACAACAGAATCGTCCAATCACCCAATCACCCATTCACCTATTCACCCCTTTACTCTTTCACTCTATCGCCTCTTCATCCCTCCTCCGTTCCTTTCTCGCGCTCGCGTGGGGCGTCGCCATCGCTGCCGTATTTTTTCTGCCCGTCGCGTTGGAACAAAAATATCTGACGAATGATCCGCTCATCGGCGGTTTTTTCAATTTTCGGTTGCACTTTTTGAATCCGTCGCAGCTGCTCTCGCCATTTTGGGGTTACGGCTATGCGGGTCTCAACGGCAATGACCAATTCAGTTTGCAGCTCGGCATTATGCCGCTGTTTTTTGGCATGCTCGCGCTGTTTACGTTGAAACGCGCGGAACGCGCGAGCGCGCAAATGATATATTTCGCGCTCGTCACGCTCGCGGCGGCGCTTGCGATGCTATCCATTGCGATGCCGTTGTGGGAACTTGCCGCGCCGATTGTGGCGTTCGCGCAATTCCCATGGCGGATGTTGTTTGTGAGCGCGTTCGCGCTGGCGTTCCTCGCGGGCGCGGCGGTGCGCGTTGTGTCCGCCGACGATACCTTTCGCGCCGCGCTCATTTTTTCGCTCCTCATCGCGTTTTCAATGTTCCCGTTCGCGCAGCCGCAATACACCGACGCGCGTTTTACTTGGAATACGCTGATGGATTTTCAGGTCCAAGACCGCGAATTGTTGGGCGATACGATTTGGATTCAGGAACGTCCGCAAGACTCGCCGCTGGTGGAACAATATCGCGCGGGGAATATCACAACCAAAGCGGTCATCGCGCAAGGCAATGGCAGCATCGAATTGTTAGAGCGCCGCGCCTTGGGCGATACGATTCGCGTCAATGCCGATACCCCTGCCCGTGTCATGTTTTACACGCGCTATTTCCCCGGCTGGACGGCGACGGTAGATGGCGCGTCCGTCTCCATTGAGCCGTATGGCGAACAAGGGTTGATTGCATTGGATATTCCCGCGGGCGTTCACACGGTCACGACGCGTTGGGGGACGACAATGCCGCGCGTGAGCGGCGCGGTGATTTCGTTCGTCGCGCTTGCCGCCGCGCTGCTGCTTTTTTGGCGCGCGCGCCCAAGTTAGACGTTTTTTGCGCCGCGCCTATTGCGGATTGTTCATTTGTCATTTGTTGAACCTATGCTAGAATCACCCCGCCGCGACCTTTGATTCGCGCGGCGCGTATGATGCAGTTCTATGGAACAAAAAAGAATCCTCATCGTTGACGACGACCCCAAAATGGTGGATTTACTGCGCGTGCAGTTTGAACGCAGCGCATTTTCAGTCTTGAGCGCCACCAACGGCTTGCAAGGCGAAAAAGTATTTCGCGCCAATCCCATTGACGTAATTTTGCTCGACGTGATGATGCCGCAGCGTGACGGCTTTGAGATGCTGCGCGATGTGCGCGCCATTTCGACCGTACCGGTCATCATGCTCTCGGCGTTGGGCGATACCGACAACGTGGTCAAGGGGCTTGAGCTTGGCGCGGACGATTACATCGGCAAACCGTTTGAATTCAAAGAAGTATTGGCGCGCGTGCACGCGGCGCTGGCGCGCGTGGAACGGATGAAGGGGACCGAAAAGGAAGCGCGCGTTCAAACGCGCGGCCAAGTCGCGCTCGATTTGGATCGCGGCGCCGCCGTGATTCGCGGCAAAGAAATCGCCCTCACGCCGATTGAATTGGAACTCTTGCATTATATGATGATGCACGCCGGCCGTTTGCTCGAACGCGAAACTTTGCTGCGCGATGTCTGGGGCTATGATTATTTTGGCAAAACCAATCTGGTGGATGTGGCCATCCGACGTTTGCGCGAAAAAATCGAGCCGGATGCTTCCAACCCGATTTATCTCTTGACTGTGCGCGGTCAAGGTTATCGTTTTGCGCCAAGTTAGAACGTTTCATGTCCAGTAATCTTCCGCCAAGCAATCGCCCGCGCAATAAACCGCCGGAACCGTGGCGCATCGAACGTATGGTGCAGCGCGTGCCAGCGCATTTGGGTGAAGAGAATTCTTTTTCGCCGTGGCTGGTCGTCGGCGCGGTCGCTGTCGTGGCGTTGGTCGCGGGGCTGCTGCTCTTTTTTTCGGGACTGCCGCAAAATTCTGCCGCCACCTCGTCCGGCACATTGACGCGCACGCGCACGCCGCGCGCGCCCGGCACCCTCGTCATTACCGCGACTCCCGCGCCGCCGACGGAAACCGCCGTCCCGACGCGGCGGCCCACGCCCTACATGGTTGAATACATTGTCAAGAGCGGCGATGTGCTGATTATAATTGCGGATAAATTCAATGTCACGGTGGACCAAATCCGCGACGCCAACAATTTGTCGAGCGATATTATTCATGTCGGCGACAAACTTTTGATTCCGCAGCCGACGCCAACGCCAAAACCCGGCGCGAGCAATGAACCGTCCACTTTGGCGCCAACGCTAACTCTTGCGCCCACTCAAACGACTACCGGGCAGACATTCAATACCCCGACGCTCCTGCCCTTTGCTAACAATCAAACGACCGCTCAAGCCACAACCCCCACGCCGACAGCGGGGGTTGTTGTTTATTACGTGCAGGCGGGCGACAATCTCGGCACCATTTCTAAAGCGTTCAGCACGACCGTTGACGCCATCATGGCGGTCAACAAAATGTCCAATACCACCATTCGCGTCGGGCAGGCGATAACGATTCCGGTGGGCGCATGGACGCCGACTTGGACGCCGACGCGTTTGGTGGAACGCACGGTGACGCCGACGCCGCAATACACGTACAACGCGCCCGCGCTCTTGTCACCCGGCGCAAACGCCCAAGTTCAAGGCAGCGCCATTTTTCAATGGACCGCCGTCGGCGTGCTGCCCGATTCGTCAGCGTACATTCTTTCATTGCGCTATAGCGACGGCGAAAACGAAATCACGCGCGCGTTCGATGCCGGGCGCGCGACGTTGTATCGCCTCGATGCTTCACCTTCAGGCATCCCCAATACCGAATATACGTGGTACATCGTCGTCGTCCGCGGCGTCGGCTGCGGCCCCGCGTCGCCCGATGCGACACAACCCTGCGCGGTCAGTCCGCCGAGCGAGACGCGGACGTTTGTGTGGAAATAAATATGCCTGACACTTTTCTCGCGCGACTCGCGCAGACGCCCTTGCTCTGCGACGGCGCGACCGGCACCTTGTTGTACGCGCACGGCGCCGCGTTCGAGCAAAGTTTTGACGCGCTGAATCTGGAGCAGCCCGCGCTTGTGCAAGAACTGCACAAAGAATATTTGCGCGCGGGCGCGGAAGTGATTGAGACCAACACGTTCGGCGCGAATCGTTTCAAACTTAACGAACACGGTTTAGAAAATCGCGTCGCTGAAATTAACGCGGCGGGCGTGAAACTCGCGCGCGCGGCGGTGAACGCGTCGGGCAAAAACGCGTTTGTCGCCGCGTCCGTCGGCCCGCTCGGCGTGCAGCTCGCGCCCGTCGGTTCCGTTTCGCGCCAAGAGGCGCACGACGCGTTCCGCGAACAAATCGCCGCGCTGATTTCCGAAAAACCGGACGCGCTGATTTTTGAAACGTTCAGCCATCTCCCGGAAATCACCGAAGCGATTCGCGCGGCGCAGGAATTGGCGGCGCCAATTCCAATCATCGCGCAAATGACGTTCACGAATGACGGCGTGACGCAATACGGGTACACGCCGGTCCAAGTCGCGCACGCGCTCGCCGCGCTCAAAGTGAACGTGATTGGCGTCAACTGTTCCGTCGGACCCGCGCGCGTTTTATCTGTCATCGAACAAATCATTCACACGGTGCGCGATGACCCGCGTCGCCCGGGCATGATATATTTCTCCGCGCAGCCGAATGCCGGTTTTCCTAAAGCGCAAGGCGGCAGAATTTTTTATCCTGCGGCGCCCGATTATTTCGGCGATTACGCGCGCCGTTTCGCCGAAGCAGGCGTGAATCTCATCGGCGGCTGTTGCGGCACAACACCGCAGCATATTCACCTTATGCGCCTCGCGCTCGACGCGTACGCGCGCACGGCAAAAAAACGCCCGCGCAGCGCCACCATCGCGTCGAATGAACCAGAAACGAAACCGCTCGCGCACGAGCCGCCAACGCAGCTGCGACAAAAACTCGACGCGGGACATTTTGTCGTCAGCGTCGAAATGTCGCCGCCGCGCGGTTTCAATCCTGATCAAGTTCTCGCGGGCGCGCTGATTCTGAAACAAGCGGGCGCGGATGTCATTAACGTCGCCGATTCGCCGCGCGCGCAAATGCGAATGAGCGCGTGGGCAGTCGCGCATTTGGTTCAAACCGAAATCGGCATGGAAAGCGTTTTGCATTTTCCCGTGCGCGGCAGAAATTTATTGCGCGTGCATGGCGATTTGATGGCGGCGCACGCGCTGCGCGTGCGAAACATTTTCGCGTGCATGGGCGATCCCGCCGCGACGGGCGATTATCCGCAAGCGACGGACGCGTACGACATTGTGCCTTCCGGTTTGGTGAAACTCATCAAGCAGCACTTTAACGAGGGGATTGACCACGCGGGAACCTCGATTGGCGCGCCGTGTTCATTCACGGCGGGCGTCGCGTGCGACCCGAATGCGCGTGATGTCGCGCGTGAACTCAAGACGCTCCGCAAAAAAATCGAGGCGGGCGCGGATTTTTGTTTGACCCAGCCGGTTTTCGAGCCAAAAATTGCGCGCGAATTTTTGAAACGTTACGCGGATGAATTTGGAAAATTGGAATTGCCAATGCTCGCGGGCGTGTTACCCCTTGCCAGTTCGCGCCACGCGGAATTTTTGCACAACGAAGTTCCCGGCATCACGCTCACCGATGAAATCCGCGAACGAATGCGCCGCGCGGGCGATAACGGACGCGCGGAAGGATTGAAAATCGCGAGCGAGTTATGGAGCGAGTTGCTCGAATTCGCGCAAGGCGTCTATATCATGCCCTCGTTCGGAAGATACGACACGGTGGCGGAATTGTTGGAGCAAGTGAAGGTGCGCGCGTAAGAAACGATTGCGATTGCCAAGCGCCATTCTATCTTGTAGAATTGTCGCATGAAAGGAAATCCAAAAATGTCACGTCCCTTGACGTTTCCCGAAGCCAATACGACCGTCGCGCAGTTAATTGAACGCGCCAAAAAGTCGTCTACGCCTGTGGAAATTCGCGTACAAGACTCGGACTTGGTTGTTGCCGTACTACCGCGCCAAGAACTCGACAAAATCCGCGCGCTGCGCCAGTTGGAGACCAAACTCGCCAAAAAGAATCGCCCCAAGACACCCGCGCAATATCTCGCCGAAACCGAACGCAAATTACAGAGTTACGAAAAGAAATACAAAATGTCGTCGGCTGAATTTTATCGCAAGTTTCAAGCCGCCGAAATTGACGAAGACGAATTCGATTATTTCGATTGGCGCGTTTATTATCACGCGTACAAACAACTAAAGAAAAAGGTTGCCAATGGCAAACGGCAAACTGCGTGATTATTATTGGCGCATCAAAACATTTATAGCGGAACATCCAGAGTCGTTTGATTCTGAATCTTCCGCTTTTCGTTTTCCCGAACAAGATGACCTCGTGAATTTTGAACTGATTGATGCCGTGTTGGTTTTTCGCGATGGGTCAAAACTGTATGTCCGCGCCGCGCTCAATTATGAAACGATTGTGCGTGAACAAGATTACGCTTATGTTTACTATGACGCGCAAGGCAACCGCATTTTTCAATATGACGATGCGCCGCATCACCCCGAAATCGCAACACATCCGCACCATCTTCATCGTGGTCGAAAGTCCAAGCGCGAACAAATTCTCCCGCTTGATGTCCTCCAAGTAAATTTCATCACCATCGTAGAAAAAGCGCTGGAACGTTTGAAAAAAGCAAGTTGATTGCCACTTGAAAACTTTTTGGATTCGTTAGACAATACCCCGCGTGTCCACTCCCATTGACGACGCGGCATTGCACGCCGCGCTCGAAAAATATTTCAAGTATCCCGCGTTTCGCCCCGGTCAAATTGACGCGCTGCGTCATGTTTTGAATAAACGCGATACGCTCGTCGTCATGCCGACGGGTTCGGGCAAATCGCTCATTTATCAAATCGCCGCGCTCGTGCAGGATGGCACCGCGCTGGTGATTTCGCCGCTCGTTGCGTTGATGAAAGATCAAACCGATTCGTTGACGCGGCGCGGCATCGCGGCGACGTTCATCAATTCCACGCTCGCGGTTTCCGAACAAGACAAACGCCTCGACGCGCTCGCGCGCGGACAATACAAAATCGTTCTCGTCGCGCCCGAACGTTTGTCCAGCGGCGCTTTTCGCGGCGCGCTCAAACGCGCGCAGTTGAGTTTGCTCGCCATTGACGAAGCGCATTGTCTCTCGCAGTGGGGTCATGATTTTCGCCCCGATTATTTACGCATTGCCGACGCGCGCCGCGAGTTTAATCCGCCTGTCACGCTCGCGCTCACCGCGACGGCGACAACGCGCGTTCAAGACGACATTATCAAAATGCTCGGCATCGAACGCGCCGAAAAACTTGTCACGGGCTTTAATCGCGAAAATTTGTATTTGGAAGTGTTGAACGCGCCCGATGTAAAAGCGAAATTGCGGTTGACGCGCGAGTTTTTGTCAAACGTCGAGGGCGCGGGCATCATTTACGCCGGCACGCGCCGCGATACCGAAGAAGTCGCCGATTTCGTTCGGCAAGTTTGTAACTTGCCCGCCGAACACTATCACGCGGGTTTGGAAAACGACACGCGCGCGGCGATTCAAGATACCTTCATGGCGGGCGATTTGCCGCTCGTCGTCGCCACCAACGCGTTCGGCATGGGCATTGACCGTCCCGACGTGCGTTTCGTTTTGCATTACACGATGCCCGGCACGGTGGAAGCGTATTATCAAGAAGCGGGCCGCGCGGGGCGCGATGGTTTGCCCGCGCGGGCGACGCTGATTTATTCCCCCAAAGATACCGCGCTGCACGAATCGTTCATCGCCAATGATTCGCCGACGGAAGACAATTTGCGCGCGGTGCATCAACATCTCGCCAAACATCGCCAAATCAGTTTGGTGAACGTGGAACAAATTTTGGGCTTGCGCGAAACGACGGTCAAAGTCGCGCTGGAACAATTGGAGGCGGGCGGTTTGATTCAACGCGAACCGTATGATGAATTTGGCGTGATGCGCGTGGATGTCAAACCATTGAACGAAAAAATTTTGCGCGAGATCGCGAATCAAGTGGAGGCGCGCAAAAATCACAAACGCCGCTTGTTGGGAAAAATTGTTTCGTACGCGGAAACGAACGCGTGCCGCCGCCGCGCCATTCTCGATTATTTTGGCGACAGCGGCGATGCGACCGCGCCGTTGTGCTGCGACAACGATGTGGCGCGCGCCGAAATGCGCGACGAACAAAAAGCGATGCGCGCGGCGGCGACGGACGCGGAACAAATTCCGCTCACTGTTTTGGAAGCGGCGCAAGCGTTTCAACGCAAAATCGGCAAGGGCAAACTCGCGGATATTTTGAAAGGTTCAAAAGCCAAAGACGTTCAGTATTTTGCGAAATCGCCGCATTACGGAAAATTGGTGGCGTTACGCAAAAGTGATTTGGAAAATTTGATTCAGCAATTATTCGACGACGGTTACTTGAAACAAGTCGGCGGCGAATACCCGACGCTCACGTTGACGCCGCGCGGCGAACACGCGCTAAAAGCGCGCGCGGCGATTCAAACAAACATTCGTCCACCGCAGCCGAGCGAATTGGCGCGCGCGTACGCCGAACGCGAAGCGGGCGGCACCGTCGCGTTGAGCGGGCAACTTGTAGCGCAAGGATTGACGCCCGAACAAATCGCCGCGCAGCGCGGTTTGACCATTGGCACCATTTATTCGCATCTCGCGCAACTCATCGCGCAAGGACAAGTGGACGTAAATCGCGTTGTGTCGCAAGAATTGCAAAAACAAATTCGCGCGGCGATAGAGGCGGTTGGTTCGGCGGGATACCTTGCGCCGCTAAAAGCGCGGCTGCCCGAAGAAATTGATTACGCGCAAATTCGTTGTGTCGTTGAAGCGTGGAAACGCGAACATGATATTGCGCCAAATATTTCCGCGCCATTGCCAACCGTATCAGCAAAAACGCCATTGAAAGATTTGCCGCTTGAACCATTGCGCGAATGGCGGCGGCAAGAAGCGCAGACACGCGGCACGCCTGATTACGTTTTGTTCGGCGATGAAACTTTGCGCCGTTTGGCAACGGGGAGACCGCAAACCTTGTCCGAGTTGCGCGGCTATAACGCGCTCGGCGCGGAAATCATTGAACGATATGGCGAAGAAATTTTGCAAGTGATTCGGGATTTTGATTCTACCGCGACGATTGATTTGATTGTGGAATGTGTGGCAAGCGCGCCGGGGCAAATGCCGCGCAGTGGCGTCGCAAAACTTTTGGTTGGTTCGGAATCGCAGCGCGTGGAAAAATTTCATGACCACCCGTTGTATGGGCGGTTACAAGGACAGAGTCGGATTGACGTTACGCTGCAAGTGGATGTGTTGATTGAACACGGCGCGCTGAAACAAAATGACAAAGGATATTTGATTCCCGCCGAAATTCAAAATGCCGCGCAACCAAACGACGCGCCGATTGCGTTAGAGTTTGACGCTGACCTTTTTCAAAAATTACGCGCGTGGCGCACCGCTCAAGCGCGTCAAGAAAATGTTCTGCCCTATGTTGTCTTTTCTGACGAGACGCTGCGCGAGCTGGTTCTGCATAGACCGCAATCACCGCAAGCGTTGTTGCAAATCAAAGGGATTGGACGAACCAAAGTCGAAAAATACGCCGCGCACGTTTTACCCATTCTCGGGCAAACATCGAATCACCCAATCACCCAATCACCCAATCTCCAATCTCCAATCCCCCAATCCCCTAATCTCCAATCTCCAGTCTCCACTCTCCCTCCCCCCCCTCCCGACGACGCGATTGATGAATTTCTGGCGCAACCGCATACACGCGCGTTGTATGGGCCCTGGCGCGCGGGCTGGGCGTTGGATTTTCATTCCCGCTTTGACGGCGACACGCAAAATCGCAGCGTGGTTGGCGACCTCGCGTTTCGCTACAAATATCGCGACGAACGCAATCTCGCGCGCGAACTCGCGGCGCGGTGGGCGGAATTGCTGCGCGCGCAAAATGGTTTGCCAAAATTCGACGCGGTGATTCCCGTGCCGCCTTCGATGCCGCGCGAATTTGACCCCGTTGAAAATTTGGCGCGCGCGTTGGCAGAAGAATTGAAAATCGCCGCGCTGTTCGGCATCCTCGTCAAAACGCGCGCGGCGAAACAACAAAAGGAAATGATTTCGCTCGCGCAAAAACAGGCAAATGTGCGCGGCGCATTCGCGTTAAAGGGCGATGTACGCGGCAAACATATTTTGTTGATAGATGATTTGTACGATTCGGGCGCGACGTTACAAGAAGCGGCGCGCGTGTTGCAGCGCGGCGGGGGTGCGAGTATTGTCGTGTTGACGCTGACGAAAACGATTCACACAGATAGGTAGGGGCAAAGCATTTTCATTCGCGATTGTTTGTCGAGTCGCGCGCGTTTCTGAAAATGCTTTGCCCCTACATGAACAATGTCCAAAGCTCATTGGCTCGCGCTCGCCTCCCTTTCCGGGCTCGGCGGCGCGACGGCGAAAAAATTGCTTGAACAATTCGGCGATGTCGAATCCATCTTTGACGCTACGGATGAACAGTTGTTGGAAATTCCGCGCGTGACCGAAACGATGGTTGAAAATTTGCGCGCGCTGCGTCCGGAAAAATTCGAGGAAGAAATTTACGCGCTGGCGGAAGATGAAATTGATTTGTTGACGTGGGACGACGCGCGTTTTCCAAAACAATTGCGCGAGTTAAAAGACGCGCCCGTGATTTTGTTTGCGCGCGGCGCGATAAAAAAGGGCGATGAAAACGCGGTGGCGATTGTGGGGACGCGCGCGGCTTCGGAGGGGGCGATTGAAATCGCCACTACGCTCGCGCGTGAATTGGCGCTGCGCGGGTTGCGTGTGGTGAGCGGCTTGGCGATGGGGATTGATACGGCGGCGCATGTCGGCGCATTGGACGCGGAAGATGGGCGAACAATCGCGGTGTTGGGTTCGGGCATTCGCGTGATTCATCCGCGCGAAAATGCGGAACTTGCCGCGCGCATCGCCTCGCACGGCGCACTCATTTCGGAATTGATGCCGAACGCGCCGCCGCGTGGTCCGCAACTGATGGCACGCGATAGGTTGGTTAGCGGTTTGAGCCGCGCGGTCATTGTGGTGGAAGCGGGCCAAAAAAGCGGCAGCATGGACACCGCCGAACGCGCGCGCAAGCAAGGACGTTTGGTGTATGCGATTCCCGGCAGCGAAGGCACGGAAGGATTATTGAAAGGCGGCGCGCGGCGATTGGAAATGGACGCGGTGGATTTTGACGCGTTGGCGGAGGAGATTTATGCGCATGACACTGAGAAAGAAAAAGATGCAGCGCCGCCACAGCAGGGAACGTTGTTTTAGGTGGGGCAGTTGCCAACGGATAACAAACGGATGAACGGATAGGGGACGCGCGCATCCGTTTATCCGCTTTTCGTATCCGTTGGCAACTATTCTCCCCAAACAAGGCACGCAAAATGACATATTCACCAACACACAACGTAAACTCTTCCTCCAAATGGGAACGCGATTAGCAGCGCGGCGGGGCATTGAAAATTTGCCAGAAGGTAATCGAATGAACAGACGAAAAATTTTTGAACGGGCCCTTGCTGGTTCAAAGAACATTTCATTCAGTGATATGATTGCGTTGGTTGAAGCGTTTGGTTTTCGCTTGTCGCGCGTCAAAGGCAGTCATCACATTTTTACACATCCGCGCGTGAATGAACTGGTCAATTTACAAAATGCGCGCGGCAAAGCAAGCCCTATCAGATTCGTCAATTTCTCAAATTGGTAGAACGGTATAATTTAGAGATGGAGGATGGAGAATGAAAGACTATCACATCAACATTTTTTATAGCGCGGAAGACGAAGGTTATATCGCAGACATTCCTGATTTAGAGGCATGTTCGGCGTTTGGTGAAACTCCCGAAGAAGCGCTCAAGCAAGTAGAAATCGCCAAAGCCGCGTGGCTGGAAGCCGCGCACGCGGAAGGCAAACCAATCCCCGAACCGCGCTATCGTCCTGCAATTTATCAGTTTGCCTCATAGTGCCAATGGATGTTCCTCCCGAGATCAACAACGTCAACTCTTCCTCCAAATGGGAACGCGATTATCAGCGCGGCACAGCGGGTTGGGATATTGGAACGCCGACGCCGGTGTTTCAACGTCTGATTCGTTCCGGTGAGTTTCCGCCGGGGCGAATCCTTGTCCCCTGCGCGGGACGCGGACATGACGCGCGCGAATTTGCGCGGCATGGCTTTGAGGTCGTCGCGGTGGATTTTGCGCGCGAGGCGGTTGAGCAAATGCGCGCGTTGATGGACGATGCGTCTCAATATGAAATTTGGCAGGGCGATTTATTTCAACTGCCGCAAGAATGGAATGACACATTCGATTACGTTTTGGAATACACCTGTTATTGCGCGCTTGACCCCAAGCGGCGCGAGGAATACGCGGATATGATTGCGCGCGTTTTGAAAAAGGGCGGCAAGTACATCGCCCTCGCGCTTCCGCTCAACGAACGCGTGGGCGGTCCACCCTTTACCGTCAAGCCCGATGAATTGATTTCCCAGCTGACGCAGCGCGGCTTGAAATTATTGCACCGCGAATTTCCGTCCGATTCCATCAAACCGCGCAAAGGGAACGAAGAGCTCTTGGTGATGAAAAAAACGTGATAAAATAAAAAAGTAAAAAGTTAAAAGTTCAAAGCTAAAAATGCCAAGCCAAAGGCGAAACTTTTAGCTTTTAACTTTTCGCTTTGAGCTTTCAAACATGCCCAAGCCCAACATTCTCATCGCCGACGACGAACCTGCCGTGTTGAACGCGGTGTATCGTGATTTGAATCCGCGGTACGCCAAAGATTATAAAATCGTGCGCGCCGATTCGGGCGCGGCGGCGTTGGACGCGACGCAAAAATTGCAGCAGCGCGGCGAAACGGTCGCGCTTTTTTTAGTTGACCAACGGATGCCGCGCATGACCGGCACGGAATTTTTGAATGAGGCGCGCGAAATTTTTCCCGAAGCGAAAAAAGTTTTGCTCACGGCATACGCGGACACTGAAGCGGCGATTAGCAGCATCAATCAAGTCGGACTCGATTATTATTTATTGAAACCGTGGGACCCGCCCGAAGACCGCTTGTATCCGATTTTGGATGATTTGCTCGCGGAATGGAATTCGTCCGCGCGCATTCCGTATGAAGGCATTCGCGTCGCGGGCACGTTGTGGTCGCAAGCGTGCCACGAGGCAAAAGAATTTTTCGCGCGCTATCAAGTGCCGTATCAATTTTTAGACGTTGAAAAAGACGCCAAAGCGAAATTGCTCGTCGAAGGCGCGTTGAACGGCCAAGTAAAAATTCCGACAATCTTTTTTCCCGATGGGACATTTCTCGTCGAACCGACGACGCGACAGCTCGCGGAAAAAATTGGTTTGCAAACAAAACCCGCGCGCGAGGTGTACGATTTGGCGATTGTGGGCAGCGGACCGGCGGGGCTTGCGGCGGCGGTGTATGCGTCGTCGGAAGGTTTGAAAACGATTGTGATTGAACGCGAAGCGCCGGGCGGACAGGCAGGCAGCAGTCCGAAAATTGAAAATTATTTGGGCTTTCCATCGGGGCTTTCGGGGTTGGATTTGACGCGGCGCGCGTTGACGCAGGCGCAGCGTTTTGGCGCCGAAATTTTGGCGACGCAATGCGTGGTGAATTTGCGCGTCCAGGACCCGTATCGGATTTTGGTCTTGGAAGATGGCACGGAAATTGTGTCGAAAACCGTTTTGATTACAACGGGCGCGTCGTTTCACATTTTGGATATTCCGGGCGCGGCGGAACTCACGGGCAAAGGCGTCTATTACGGCGCGGCGTACACGGAAGCGATGTTTTTCCAAGACCAACATGTGTTCGTCGTGGGCGGCGCGAATTCAGCGGCGCAAAACGCGCTGTTCCTCGCGCGCTATTGCGTCAAGGTAACGATGCTCGTGCGGAGTGAATTGTCCACGTCGCAATATCTGACCGACGCGTTGGAAGCGCATCCCAAAATTGAATTGCGCTATGGCATCGAACCGATAGTGCTGCACGGCACAGAAAATTTTGAAGCGGTGACGGTGCGCGACCGCAAAACGGGCGCGGAGGAAACGCTGTCGGGCGCGGCGTTGTTTGTTTTCATCGGTCAGCGTCCGCGCACAGAATTTGCGCGCGATTTATTGCGGTTGTCGGCGAAAGGAAATGTGTTGACGGGACAACAACTCAAAGATGAAAATGGCAAATTGTCGCTCGATTGGAAATTGACGCGCGAACCGATGTTATTGGAAACGAATATCCCCGGCGTGTTCGCGGCGGGCGATGTGCGTTTCGGCGCGCGCAATCGCGTCGCGGCGGCGGTGGGTGAAGGCAGTACCGCGATTTCGATGGTGCATGAATATCTAGCTACAGTATGAATTGGCATGGAAATCATCTATCAATTAGAGGGACGCGAGTTCGAGTGAGACAGTGAAAAAGCCAACGCTAATATCGTCAAACATGGCGTCACATTTCAAGAAGCGGCAGAAGTGTTTTTTGACCCGTTTTATCAAACAGGAGATGCGTCTCTGGATGACGATGATAAAGTTCGCGATTTCATCATTGGTTACTCGTTTTCCCGCCGGCTCTTGCTCGCGGTTTATGTGGAACGAATCCAACGCACGCGAATTCTTTCCGCGCGTTCGGTAACACGCACAGAAAGAAAAAAGTATAAAGCTGCAGGATAAAATTATGACCGAAGAAGGATTTGAATTGCGCTTTCGAGGGCGTCCGAGCAGCGAATTGACGCTCACACTTTCGATTGACGTTATCCGCTCACTTGAGCGTGTCGCGCAAACGCGCGATATGTCACCTGAAGCGCTTGTCAAATTCTATGTGGGACAGAGTTTGCGGATTGATTTAGCCAAGCTTTCGGCAAACCAAGTATTGGAAACAACCGCTCAAGTTCTCACGCGTCATCTTGACTCTGAGGAACAAGTCTCGCGAATTTTGGAAGAGATTCGCCACGAAGCGGCAATTTAATTTACGACTTGTTCGCAAATGAACGACTTTCTCCGCGCCATTCCCCTTTTTTCCGGTCTTGACGATTACGCGCTCGAGCGCCTCGTGGCGATGAGCGAACAGCTCGAATTGAAACCGGGCGATTATCTCATCCGCGAAGGCGAGATTGGCGATTCGATGTATATCGTCGTGACAGGCAAATTTCAAATTCGCAAAAAAGCCGGCGACGCGGAAGTGGTGCTGGCGGAGCGTGGCGCAGGCGAAGTGATTGGCGAAATGGCCGTGGTGGACCAAGCGCCGCGTTCCGCATCCGTCATTGCTTTGACCAACGCGCGCGTGATGCGAATTGACCAAGAGATGTTTATGGCGTTGTTGGATTGGAGTCCCAGTTCGGCGCGCGCGATTTTGAAAACGTTCGGACAACGCCTGCGCTCCACGAACGCGGCGTTGCAGCAGCGCGAAAAAATGGCGTCGCTCGGCACATTGGCGGCAGGCATCGCGCACGAATTGAATAATCCGGCGGCGGCAGTGAAACGCGGCGCGGCGCAGTTGCGCCAAGATTTGGGGCGGCTTGAAGCGTTGACGGTTCAACTGGACGGCTTGGATGTGCCGGCGGCGCAGCGCCAAGTTTTGAAGGACTTGCGCGCGCAGCTTGACGAAAACACGCAGCACGCGCAAACGTTGGACGCCATCACGCGTTCCGATTACGAGAGCGAGATTCAAGATTGGCTTGACGCGCACAATGTGGCGGAACCGTGGGAAGTCGCGCCGCGCTTGGTCGCATTGGGATTCACGCGCGAAAAATTGGAACAGTGGGACAGCGTGTTCGACGACCAAACGCTGCCGTTGGTGATTGAATGGACCGGCGCGCGCGGCGCGAGCATTTCGCTCCTCGCCGAAATCGCGGACAGCGCGGAACGCATTTCCAACATCGTCAAGGCGATGAAAGAGTATTCGTATCTCGACCAAGCGCCGCTGCAAGAAATTGATATTCACGATGGGTTGGAAAATACGTTGACGATTTTGCGCAACAAATGGAAACACGGCATCGTGATTCATCGCAATTACACGCGCGGCTTGCCCAAAATCGAAGCGTATGCGAGCGAACTCAATCAGGTGTGGACGAATATCATTGATAACGCGATTGACGCGATGCAAGGGCAAGGCGAACTTACGCTTTGCACGTATCCCGAACCCGACAACGTGTGCGTGGAAATTTGCGATAACGGTCCTGGTATTCCACCCGAAATCCAAGCGCGCATCTTTGAAGCGTTCTTTACGACGAAACCCGTCGGCAAAGGCACGGGCTTGGGTTTGCACATTTCGTACAACATTATTGTTTTAAAACATCGCGGGCGCATCGCCATCGAATCAAAACCCGGTTACACCTGTTTTAAAATCGCGCTGCCGTTTCAACAAAGCAAATAACGAATTTTCGACCCGCTGCCATGTCTCCCGACCAAGTCAAACAAATTTTGCGCGACACCAAAACGATTGCGGTCGTTGGCGTTTCTGCGCGCGCGGAACAGCCGAGTCACGCGGTGGCGAAATATATGCAAGCGCACGGTTATAAAATAATTCCCGTCAATCCGCGCGCGCAGGAAATTCTGGGCGAAAAAGTGTATCCGAATTTAACGGCGATTCCGCGCGAAATCCAAATTGATACCGTGCAAATTTTTTTACATTCCGAAGCTGTTCCGCCGGTAACACAAGAAGCGATTGCGCTTGGGGCGAAAGTGATTTGGATGCAAGAAGGCGTGCGCAATGAACAAGCCGCCGCGCGCGCGGAAAAAGCGGGCTTGGTGGTCATCCAAGATCGCTGCATGCGCGCGGCGCATCGGTTCTTTTTCGCGGAACCGATCAAGTGATGCGCGTTTTGGTTCCGCGCGCCCCAAAAGAATTTTATGCGTTCGTATCGTCACGGAGCTGATTTATGCCTCGAACATCGTCCAATCCACTCAAAACTTGGCTCTCGCCGCCGGTGGCGCGCTTGTCGAACGCGCTGGTGCGTCGCGCCAAATCGCTGCACGACCTGATTGATTGGGAACTCCAAGTCACGCCGCGACTGGCTGCGAAATTGTATCCGCATGCGCCCGCCGCGCCGGAATATGTTTTGCGCAAGCGGCTCGATTCGTTACCGCGTGACGAATTTGGTTTGCCGACGCCGCCGCAAGATTTATGGATGGGCTATGGCAAAACAGCAGAGGTCTATCTGAATTCGGGCAAAACGGATATTCAGACGATGAGCGGGATTTTGGAGAACGCCGGTTTTTGTTTTTCGCCCGGGCAGCGTGTGTTGGAATGGGGCTGCGCCGCCGCGCGCATGTTGCGTTGGCTATATCCGCACGCGCAAACTTCCGAGCTGTGGGGCGTGGATATTAGCGCGCGTCACATCGCCTGGTGCGCGGATTTTTTGTCGCCACCCTTTCAGTTTGTGATGACGACGACTTTTCCGCATCTGCCCTTCGAGGACCGTTATTTTGATTTGATTTTCGCCGGCTCGGTTATGACGCATATTTCCGAATTGGCGGAGATGTGGTTGTTGGAATTAAAGCGCATCACGCGCCCCGGCGGCTATGTGTATGTGACGATTCATGACACGCAAATGCTTGAGGACATGTTAGCCGGCGGCGAAGATTATGGTTCGGGCATTCGCGCGCAAGTGGTTGGATTGGAAGCGCGCGCCGGATTGCGACGCGATGGCTTTGAAATGGCGGCGCTGCGTCGCGTTTCGGGCGCCGACCAAGTGTTTTATGACACTGCGTTTGTAAAACAACGTTGGAGCAGATGGTTCCAAGTGCGCGCCTTTGTCCCGCGCGCGTATGGTTTTCAAGCGGCGGTTTTGTTGCAGCGACAAGCTTGACGTGACGCGCTGTTCTTTTTTGGAACCCCAAACAAGAACAGCGCGCTGGTTTTTTCAAGAGACGCTGCCCGCTTGAGCGAGCGCGTGAATATAAAAAAAACGCCGCGCAGTTTCTGCGCGGCGTTTTCGCTTATGACGAGGTTAGTTTTTTGAGTTCGCTGGGAATGTACTGGGCGTCAAAGTAACGGAGAATGGAACTGGCGGCGGCGGCGCGCGCGGATTGCAGCCAATCGGTCAACGCGCTCGCGCGCGCCTGCGCCAACGCGTTGGCATCCAGCGCGCGGTTCGCGTCTCTTTCAAGAACCTGGATGATATGCACGCCAAATGAAGTGGTGATGGGTTCGCTAATTTGCAATATGGGCAAACTGAACGCGGCAGTATCAAATTCTTGGATAAACTGTCCGCGCGTCGCCCAACCGAGATCGCCCTTGTTGGTTTTGGCGCTTGGATCAATCGAGAGTTCGGCGGCGAGCGCGGCAAAATCTTCGCCCGCGCGCAGCCGCGTTTCCACTGCTTGCGCTTCTTCAAACGTCTTGACCAGAATGTGTTCCACATGCACTTGTTCGGCAGTGGTTTTGACCTCGACGCCAAGCGCGTCGTTCAAACGCTGTCGGAGCAAATCCACCGCGACGATTTTGCGATAATCGTCAATGCTGATTTTCATCTTGCCGAGATTTTCGTAGAGTTTCGCCACTTCGGTTTTGTACGCTTCGGGACTCAATGGCGTTTGCGTCGGCGCGGGCATTTCGGTTGGACCTTCGGTTGGCGTTGGAACGAGCGTCGCCGAAAGAGTTGCGGTTGCCGTCGGCGAGATGGAGGGCGTCGCGGTATTGGTGGGCGTCAAGGTTGGCGTGTTCGTGTTGGTCGGCGTCGGCGAAGGCCCTGCGGTCGGCGTCGTGGTGGGGCGCTCATAGCCAAGATTTTCATTGACCGAGAGTTCGATTTCACGGTCAATGTCGGCGGCGGTGACGGTGATGTTGCGTCGGGCAGCTTCTTGGCGGACGAGTTCGTCGTCAATCAAATTTTCCAGCGCTTTGCTTGGCGCTTGCTGCAGCGCTTGTTGGTCTTGCGCCAGTTGATTCTGATAATATTGAACGAGCGAAGACATTGCGGGATCATTGGCGTCGAATTGTTGAAACGCTTCCTGAATGCTGTTCATGCGCGCGAGGATGGTTTGCGCGTCGAAACGCGCGCGCGCCTGATAATCGCGCACTTTAAGCGGGACGCCGTTGACGGTGGCGATAGTTTCGTCCTGCACGGCAATGACGACGCGCCAATAGCCGACGGCGAGGATGATAACAATGAGGGCGGCGATGATGCCAAGCGCGATAAAGAGGACGCGTTGTTGTTCTTGATCGCGCTCGCGCATGCGCGATTGTTTGCGCGATTCATTTGGAAGAGAATTCTTTTTGGGCATAGTTAAAAAAAGGCATAGACGCGCACGTCGCCTATGCCCTAATGATTTTGGTTAAACGACTGCGGCGGAATCAAGCGTTCATTCCGCGCACATGTTCGGGCGCGTACGGCAAGAGCGCCAGATGACGCGCGCGCTTGATGGCGACCGCAAGTTCGCGTTGATGGCGCGCGCAGGTGCCGATTTTGCGGCGTGGGCGAATCTTGCCGCGGTCGGTCAGGTAGCGGCGCAGTTGTTCGCCGTTCTTGTAATCAATGACTTTATTTTTGTCTTTGCAGTAGATGCAAAAGCGGCGTTGTGGCGGTCCGAAACGCCGTTGTCCGTCGCGTCCACCTTGACCGCGGTCGCCGCCGCGGTCGGAACGGGGCCCGCGCGGTCCGCCGG
Organism: Anaerolineae bacterium; assembly: GCA_021463195.1. GTDB lineage: Bacteria > Chloroflexota > Anaerolineae > UBA4142 > SHND01 > SHND01. Next base: position 17,489 of record JAJTXZ010000030.1, on the reverse strand, counting down.
GGCCGCCGCTGCGCGGACCGGAACTGCTGCGAGATTGATTTTCCATAACTTTATTAAATGCTCCTTAGTTTTCAGGCAATGCGCTGTGAGTGTTTTAGCGAATTTGTCTCCGCGAAAACTTGGCTTGGCGCTGTATTCAGCCATTTCGCCAAGCGCGCGCATCAAACAGATTGATCGCGAAATTTTTCGGATGCAACCTAAATGGACGGTTCGTCCAAACCGGGCGCGCCGATGTCGCCTAATGCGGAATCCATGGCGCCGCTTTCGTCCGGACGTCCTTTGCGGTCGAGAATATTGACATCGCTGGCGACGACTTCGGTGCGATAATGTTTTTGCCCGTCTTCGCCTTCCCACTTGCGAGTTTCGAGGCGTCCCTCAACATAGACCATTGAACCTTTGGTGAGGTATTGGCTGCAAATTTCAGCTAGCCGCTGCCAGGCAACGACGTTGAACCAATCCGTTTCTTCGACGCGCTCTCCTTCCGGTTTCACGTACGTGCGCGAGACCGCCACGCTGAACGAAGTGACCGGTTTGCCGCTAGGGGTATAGCGCATTTCAGGATCGCGTCCGAGTCGGCCAATAATCATGACTTTGTTAAGACCGCGTGCCATGTTCGTTTTTGACGCGTTTCCACACTCGCGCGTTTTGTCAGAAACGCCGAATCAGAGTGTGGAGTTTTGTCATCCTTCCGCTGCTGCGGCGATAGGTTGTTCTGATATAGTTTCCGCCGCTGACGCGGTCGTGGTTTCGACGGGTGTTTCGGCGGGCGTCTCGGCGACGGGCGCTTCGACGGTAGATACTTCCGCGGGCGCGACTGGCGCCGCCGCAGTTTGGGGCAAAACGAATTTGTCCACGCGCACAACCAAATAACGCAGGACTTCGTCGTTTAGCTTGAGCAAGCGTTCGATGCTGCGCACCGCGGCGCCTGAAAGGGTCACGTAGAGCGTCGTATAGTAGGCGTCGTTATTTTTTTGAATGGGATAAGCGAGGCGTCGTCTGCCCCAATCATGGCGAGCAGCGATTTCACCGCCGGCGTTTCGCAGCTGCGTGGCGATGCGTTCTTGCGCGGCGGTGAGAGTTGCTTCATCCGATGGGCGCAAGACAAAAGTCAATTCGTAGTTTGACAAGAGGGTCTCCTTCCCCTGGGTTTGCGCGGCGTTGGCGGCAAGACACGAACGTGTTCTGCGCGCGACGCGGCGCGAAAAGGCGTGTCGCAAATCTAGTTTGCGAATTTAATTGTGTAACGAACGGGCGAGATTATAGCATCGGGCGACGTGAGGCGCAAATCGCATTTTTAAATGGCTATAGTTCGTTTGGGGCTTGGTTTGCGGACGAATCTGATTCGCGCCAACAAAAACACGGAATGCGCCTGCGGACGCTCGCGCGCGCCAGTTTGCGGCGACGCGCTATTTATAACGCACTGCGTCATAAATTCCTTGACAGATGGCGCAAGGGATGTTATACTTTTTCTACCTACCGTTCGGTAGAAATTCGCGGGCGGCGCCAGCCGCTCGCGCCAGACCAAGCAAGGAGACTATGGCGTCTCATTCTCGACGAACGAGGTCTATGCGCGCAAATGGGCGCGCGCCCAATACAGCGGCTCTTGCCGCCGCGCGCCGCGCCGCGCCGTCGTCCAATGGCAGCGCGCGCGCCCAAACGCTTGCCTCCACCCCATCCGATAAACCGTCCGAAATTTTTGCCGCCGCCTTGCGCCTCTTTCAAGCCAAGGGCTATCACGGCGCATCTATGCAAGACCTCGCCGACGCGGTAGGCATGCAAAAGGCGTCGCTCTATTACTATTTTCGCAGCAAAGAAGAATTGTTGGTGTTGGTCTGCGAACGCGGCACGCGCGCCTTTACGCAAGAATTGGAAGAAATCGCCGCGTCGGATTTGAATGCCGCCGCTAAATTGCGTCGCGCGCTGGAATGTCATCTCGGCGCCTTGTGCGAACAGTTGGACCTCTTTACCGTTTTTCTGCACGAACAAAAATTTCTCGGCGCCACGCACAAAACTAGATTGCGCGGCGCAGGCAAACGTCACGCCGAATTGCTGGCGATGATTTTGGAACAGGGTATCGCGTCCGGCGAATTTCGACCGATGAATGTGACGGTGACGACATTGGCGCTTCTCGGCATGTGCAACTGGTTGTACGAATGGTATTCGCCCGATGGCGCGCTTGCGCCGCGCGAAATCGCGGCGATGTTTTCAGACTTGGTATTGTGTGGGACAAGCCAAGGCAAAAATACAAAACGTCAAGTTAAGCGCAAGCGATGAACAGCGCAACGGCAGACAGTTATTTAGCGCTTTACTGTCAACCGATAACTGATTGTCGCTTACGATCTACAGGAGCATTTATATTATGGCATTGCTGCAAATTGGCGCTGCGGCGCCTGCATTCAAAGGAATGAGTTTGACGGGCGGAGAATTCGATTTCGAGACGTTCAAAGGGACGAAAGGAATCGTCATCACTTTTTCGCCCGACCAAATCAATCCAACCCAAGTGTCGTGGGCAAAAAATTTGTACGAAAAAAATAAAGCGGATATTGAAATGGTCTCGGTCACGCGCAAGATTCCAAGCGTGACGATGGCGAAAGCGTTTTTGATGCAGCTCGGCATCAAGTTCCCGGTGGTGTACGACCAAAAGCAAGAGGTCTTTGGTTTGTACGGCGTCGAGAGTCCCGTCGTCATTTATGGCATCAATAAAGCGGGCGTCGTCACGTATGCCGCGCAGGTGGAACCGAAAGATTTCAAACAAGCGGCGGTGGAAGAGGCGATGGCGCAAGCCAGATAAGAGATTATAGAGGAGAGAGAGCGCAATGGATAGGTTATGGCAAAAGATGTACGAGTCGGGCGTGCCGGGAGACATCGCGTATCCCGAAGGCATGGTTGTCACGGATATTTTGGAGCGCGCGGCGGCGCGCTTTCCAAATAATCCTGCGACAATTTTTCCGGCGGCGCTGGGCAGCCGTTTGTTGGCGGGACGCTTGACGTATCGCGATTTGGATACGGCGGCGAATCGGTTTGCGAACGCGTTAATTCAACTCGGCGTGCAAAAAGGCGATCGCGTCGCGCTGCTGTTTCCGAATTCGCCGCAGTTTGTGATCGCTTATTTCGGCGCGTTGAAAGCGGGCGCGGTGGTCATCGCGTTCAATCCGGTTTATACCGACCACGAAATCGAACGCCAACTCAATGATTGCGGCGCGGAAACGGTCATCACGATGACAAAGTGGTATCCGGCGATTAAAAAGGTGCAGGCGAATACACGCGTCACGCGCGTGATTGCGACGAATATCAAAGATTATTTTCATCCATTGGCAAGCTTGTTGTTTACGTTGGCGAAAGAAGAAAAGGAAGGTTTTCGCGTTCAACTCGACCCGAAAGATTATTCGTTCAAACTGATGCTGCAGCGTTCGAGCGACGCGAAACCGAACGTCAAAATTTCGCCCGATGATATTGCGCTGCTGCAATACACGGGCGGCACCACCGGCGTGCCAAAAGGCGCGGTGTTGACGCATCGCAATCTGGTCGCGAATTGCCTGCAATGCGTCGCGTGGTTCACCGGCGCGCAGGATGGCAAAGAGGTGACGCTCTGTATTATTCCGTTCTTTCACATGTACGGCATGATGGTGGCGATGCTGCTGACGATTGCCAAAGCGGGCGCGATGATTTTGTTTCCGCGTTTTGAAATCGCGCAGGCGTTCATGGCGATTGACGCGTACAAGCCAACCATTTTTCCGGGCGTCCCCGCGCTGTACATTGGGTTTATCAATAATCCCGATGTGCATAAACACGATCTGCGTTCTATCAAGGCGTGTTTGTCGGGCGCCGCGCCGCTGCCGCAAGAAGTGCAGACCGGCTTTGAAATGTTGACGCAGGGCCGCTTGGTGGAAGGATATGGCATGACGGAATCGTCGCCCTTGACGCACGCGAATCCGCTGCACGGTGAACGGCGCGCGGGGAGTATCGGCGTGCCGGTGCCTTCGACCGACGCGCGGATTGTGGATCCCGAAAATCCGGATACGGTAATGCCGTCCGGCGCTGTCGGCGAATTGGCAATCAAAGGGCCCCAAGTGTTTCAGGGTTATTGGAATCGGCCCGAAGAATCGGTCAATACGTTACGTAATGGTTGGCTGATTACGGGCGATATCGCCCGCATGGATGACGACGGTTTCTTTTACATTGTCGAGCGCAAAAAAGACATGATTATTATTGGCGGTTACAAAGTGTTCCCGCGCGATATTGAAGAGGAATTGTTCAAGCATCCAAAAATTCAAGAGGCGACTGTTATCGGCGTGCCGCATCCAAAAATGGGCGAAGTTCCGAAAGCGTTCGTCGTCTTGAAGACTGGCGCAAAGGCGACCGAACAAGAGCTTATTGATTACATGGCGCAAAATGTCGCTGATTATAAGGTGCCGCGCCAAATCGAATTTCGCGAGGCGCTGCCTAAAACACTTATCGGCAAAGTATTGAAACGGCAGTTGGTAGAAGAAGAGAAAGCGAAAGCAAAGGCGTAATCAAAGAGACAGGGAAACAGGAAAACAGATTTATTTGTTTACCTGTTTACTTGCTACTGTCTTGTATGCAAGGAGCGAACATGTTAATGGAACATCAAACGGACACTCGCACGGAATATGCGCGGCAGCCGTACTTTGACCTTTCGGAGGAACAAAAACAGTTCCAAGAACTCGCGCATACTTTTGCGGAGAATGAAATTCGCCCCGTCGCGCCGCAGTACGACGAAGCGGAAGAATTTCCGTGGGAGGTCATCAAAAAGGGCAATGAATTGGGTTTGATGACGTACGCGTTTCCCGAAGAGTACGGCGGCGCGGGCGCCACGAACGCGATGACCGCCGTAGTCATCACCGAAGAATTGGCGTGGGGCTGCGCGGGCATCGCTACCGCAATGGGCGGCACGGGTTTGTGCGCGACGCCCATCATGGTCGCGGGCAATCCCGCGCAAAAAGCGAAATATCTCACGCGCCTCGCCGACGCGAAAAAATTGGCGCTCGGCGCCTACGCGATTACCGAACCGAACGCGGGCAGCGATGTGGCTTCGATGAAAACCACCGCGAAAAAAGTTTCGGGCGGTTACGTCTTGAACGGGACCAAACAATTTATCACCAACGGCGGCCTTGCAGACGTGTACGTTATCTTTGCGACGGTGGACCTCGCGCAGCGCGCGGATGGCATTTGCGCGTTCATTGTCGAAAAGGACATGGGTGTGCAAAGCGTCAAAAAAGAGAAAAAGATGGGCATTCGCGCGTCGCACACCGCGCAGATTCATCTCGAAGATGTTTTTGTGCCGGAAGAAAATCGGTTGGGCGAAGAGGGCGAAGGTTTTTTGATTGCGATGCGCACATTCGAACATACGCGTCCCGATGTCGCCGCGATGGCGGTCGGCGTCGCGCGCGCGGCATTCGAATACGCGACCGATTACGCGCAGCAGCGCGAACAATTCGGCAAACCGATTGCGCGTTTGCAGGCGATTGGTTTCATGCTCGCGGACATGGCGACTGAGATTGACGCGGCGCGCTTGCTCACGTGGCGCTCGGCGTGGATGCTCGACCAAGGTTTGCCCGTGAACAAAGAGGCGTCCATGGCAAAACGTTTCGCGGCGGACACGGCAATGAAAGTGACGACGGACGCGGTGCAAATTCTCGGCGGCGTCGGTTACATGCGCGATTATCCCGTCGAGAAATGGATGCGCGACGCGAAAATCATGCAAATCTACGAAGGCACGAGTCAAGTGCAGCGTGTCGTGATTTCGAGGATGCTGACAGGATGGTAAATAGGCGGATTAAAAAAAATTGGCGAGCTGTACTCGCCAATTTTTTTGCTCAGTGAAAATTTTGATAATACTCGCACATTTCCTTGAGCGGACAAATTTCGCAGCGCGGGTTTTGCGCGCGGCAAATTTCGCGTCCTAACCGAATCAGGTTTTTGTGCATCGCGTAATACCGTTTCGGCGGAATGAGCGCTTCCAAAATTTGGTGCGCCTGTTCCGCCGATGTTTTTTCTGAAATCCAGCCGAGCCGCCGCGTGACGCGATGGACATGTGTGTCCACGGGAAACACCTTGCGTTTTTGCGCGAATAACAGAACGATGGACGCGGTTTTCGGTCCGACGCCTCGCATTTGCATCAGCCACTTGCGCGCGTCGCGTTCGTTCATGTCATTCAAAAAATCCAAATCGAATTCGCCGCGCTCGCGTTCGATGAATTGCAGCGCGCCTTTGATGTAATGCGCTTTTTCATTCGCCAGTCCCGCCGCTTTAATCACGCGCGCAATATCCGACACGCGCGCGTCGCGCAGCTGCTGCCAGGTCGGATATTTTGCCTGCAAGGCGCGCTGCGCGGCGCTACTTTGCGTGTCGGTGGTGGCTTGCGAGAGGATGCAACCGACCAATATTTCTACCGCGTCGCCGCCTTTCAATTCAGGATTGCCGAAAACGCGCGTGAGAATTTTATCGGCGGCGCGAATGCTTGCGCGCGTGTCAGCCCGAGTTTGTTCCAAGTTTGTTTTACGCTGCCGCGCCGCCATTTTTTTGGGAGATGCCATAAAAAACAAGTCCACACAACAAAGCAAGCGCCAGTCCTAATGCGCTCGCGCAACACAGTCCCACACTCGCGCCAAAAATTTGGTCCATGCGCTTGGGTGGGTTGAACAGCGTACTGGCGCGCGCTTGCGACACCCATATTGTGCCATCGTCCAATAACGTATAGCGCGTCGCGTTAATCCGGCCGGTTATATTCTGGATAGAGGTCGTCGTTCTTTGCGCGCGGGCGGCGCGGGGAGGCGGCGCGAATCTTGCCGGGTCAATGATTGAATTATTCGAATCCGACGCCGGATCTTCGCTGAATGTCGCGAGTTTTTTCCAACAATTCGCTCTCGCGTCCAAGTCCGAACCGGCGCAGCGATAATAATCGTCGTTTAGGGTCTTGACAATAATGCCCAGCGGATGCGCCGACGCTATATGTTCAATCGGTTCGGGTGGCGCGCCAATCGAAAACCCCGGCGCGGTAGGTTGACTGCCCCACCAAAAACCCAATATCGCGCCCAGCAGCGGCAAACTGATGAGCGCCGCGCCCAACACGCCCGCGAAAACCGCGCTTTGATTTTTCTTTAGCGCCATGCGATATTTTTTTTTATTCGGCGTCAATCAAATGCGCGCGTTCAGGCGGCAGATACAAACGCACCGCTTCGCCCGCCGCGCGCCGCGCGCCTTTAGCCGCTTGGACGCGCAATTCGGTTTCATCCACGCGCACGCGATAATCAATCTTTTCGCCAAGATAGGTCGCTTTGATGATTTTGCCTTCGAGGATATTTTCGCGCTCTGTTTCCGCCGCGATTTCCAAATCGCCGGGGCGAACGAAAATAAGCGCCGCCTGACCCGCCGTATTGTTCGGCAGCGCGGTTACTTGCAGCGAATGCGCGCCTACGCGAACGAACGCGCGTCCATCTTGAATCGTTTGCACTTGCGCGGGCAAAAAATTCGCCAGTCCGATAAAATCCGCGACAAATTTAGAGCGCGGCCGTTCATAGATTTCTTCGGGCGTGCCAAGCTGCGCGAGTTTGCCTTTGTTCATAATCGCGATGCGGTCCGATAACGCGAGCGCTTCTTCCTGATCGTGCGTCACATAAATTGAAGTGATATTGAGGCGATGCTGCAAATCGCGAATCTCGAAACGCATCTCTTCGCGCAATTTCGCGTCGAGGTTCGACAGAGGTTCGTCAAAGAGTAAAACTTTGGGTTCGATCACCAGCGCGCGCGCGAGCGAGACGCGCTGCTGTTGCCCGCCGGACATTTGATTGGGCATCCGATTTTCCAGACCATCCAATTTGGTCTGCGCCATGATTTGACCGACGCGGCGGCGTATCTCGTCGGACGGCAATTTTTTGATGCGCAAGCCATACGCGATATTTTCAAAAACACTGAGATGCGGAAAAATCGCGTAACTCTGAAACACCATCGCCATATCGCGTTTATTAGGCGGCACTTGCTCTAGTTGCGCGCCATCCAGCAAGATGTGTCCACTAGTTGGAAATTCAAAACCCGCAATCAAACGCAGGGTGGTGGTCTTGCCGCAGCCCGAAGGGCCGAGAAACGTGAAAAATTCGCCCTTGCCGATTTCGAGCGACAAATCATCCACCGCGGCGACTATTCCTTCCTGTCCGCGTCCGGGAAATTTTTTAGTAATATGATCGAGAGTTAAATACACGGTGATATGTCGCAAGCAGCAGGTAATGGGTCTTGGGAATTAGGGAACTTGCTACCTGTTACCTGTTACCTGCTATCTGCCTATCCTCCGCCCATTGTGATTTCGGAACCTACGCGGAACGCGCGCCCCGCCCACAGATACAAGAGTCCAATCGCCGCAAGCACAATGACAATCAACACAATCGAATACGCGGCGGCGAGCGAAAGTCCGCCCTGTTCCACTTCGCTCAAAATCAGCGCGGTGAGAATGGGCCATTTCGGCGTGGTGAGAAAAATAATCGCCGACAGCGAAGTCATGTGGCGCGCGAAACTGAAAATGAGTCCCGCGATGAACGCGGGCAAAATCAACGGCAAGGTGACGCGGCGAAAGGTATGCTGCGCGTCGCCGCCGAGCGAAGTGGACGCTTCTTCTATCGCCGGGTCAATTTGTTGTAACGACGCGACGCTCGCGCGCACCGTCGCGGGGAGTGAACGCACTGCATACGCGGCAAGCACGATGTAGGCGCTGCCAACGAGCGCGAGCGGTTCGCCATAAAAGGTGAGCGCGCAGCAGACGGCGAGCAAGATAACGCCGGCGCCAAGACGCGCGCGCGCGCGCCACATTCCAACAATAAAGCCGCCGAGAACGAGATAGGTGAAACCAAGTATCGCGAGCGGCGGTTGAAACACGAGCGCAATCCACGACGCTATCGTAGTGATGACAGCGGGCAAATAATCGCCGCCCTGTTTGCGTCCCCACACGGCGATTGGTTCTGTGACCCACAACACGAGTTCGCGCGAAAGCAAATAGAGCGCCATAAAGACGAGCAATAAAAAGACGCGCTGTTTCGCTTTGCCCTCGACAAAAACGAGACTCGCCAACGCGAGCGTCAAGAGAATGCCCACGCCAAGATACAACCACTGCGTGGGTTCAAGCGTGGGCAGCCAAGTTAATCCGCCGCTCAAGCTATTGAACGCGCCCGTCGTCCGCAATTTTTCATCATACGAAAGCCATGCCAACGCAATCCCAATGAGCGAACCGATGCCAAAGATGAGCCAACGCAAATTCGTCTTTGGGGTCACGGCGCTGACAAAGAAATACGCGAGCGCGACATAGACGATGGCGACGACGAACATGGGCGCGCGAATAAAGGCGAGGATATAACCGATGCCGAGAATGGTGCCCGGCACCGCGCCGCCGAGATTCGACATGAAATCAACCGCTTCTTTGCCGCTAAACGTTTTGCGGACGACGAGAAAGGCAATGACCACACCCGCGATGCCTGCGAGCGGAGTCGCCAGCGCGGCAAGAAAGGTCGTATCGAGAATCGCCTCCAAGCCGCGCTTGAACACCGCTTCGTAATGCGACAGGTCGAGCGAATTGTTGATGCCCCAGAGTTTGGTGATCGAACCGATAAAGATGGTGGCGTAGAGCGCGATAATCAAGAGCAGCGTGAGCGTCGTCAACGTAATAAACGTCCAGCGCACAAACGGCTCTTTGACGAACGTCGCCGCGCCGCTCGTCGGTTTGCCCGTGACGGCGATATAGGAACGACGCGAGACCCAATAGCGCTGCAAAACAAAAACAGTGAGCGTGGGAATTAAAAGCACGAGCGACAACGCGGCCCCTTTTTGCAGGTCGTGTTCGCCGTTGACGGCAATCCAAATCTGCGTTGACAAAACAGTGATGTTGCCGCCGATGAGAATTGGATTGCCCAAATCGGCGAGCGATTCCACAAACATCAAAAGGAACGCGGCGGCGATGCCCGGCGTCATCAACGGCAGCGTGACGGTGCGAAAAATATGCCACTTGCTTGCGCCGAGCGAGAGCGCGGCTTCTTCCATCGAAGGGTCAATCCGTTCAAGCAAACCGCGCAGAATCAAATACGTAATCGCAAAGTACGTAATGATCTGACAAAAGATAATGCCGTCGAGTCCGTAAATGTCGTTGATGCCCGGACCAAAACGCATACCTAACAGATCGCGCGTAACGAACCCGGAACGCCCAAACAAAAGAATCGCTGCCAGCGCGATGGCGAACGGCGGCGAGATGGTAGGGAGCAAAGTGAGCGCATGCACCAATCCTTTGAACGGAATGTCGCAGCGCACGACAGTGTACGCAAACAAAAAGCCGAGCGCGGTGCTGCCGAGCGCGGTCAGAATGCCCATCTCTAACGTCCAACCGAGAATATCCCAATAGGCGCGCGCATAACTCGGCTCGAAATAGCGCGCGAAATATTGCAGACTAAACTCGCCTGCAGGCGTAAAGAAACCCTGCACGATGACGCGCCAGAGGGGCCATACGATAAAGGTGAGAATGAATGCGCTCGCCACCAGCACGCCGACGAGCAGCACCGGGTCACGCGCGATGAGACGAAACTCGCGCATGCGACGCGCGAGCGAGGCGCTCGTCGCGCGGGCAGAAGTAGAAATGGGAAGAGAGGCGCTCATAAAGTGGTGAGTGTGCGCGGCATGCACCGCGCACACTCGTTATTGTTCACTGATTCCTGACGACTGACTACTTTGGCAATGTCAGATTCGAAATATCATTGCGAGGGATGCGAAGCAGTTCATCGCAACAAGCGCGGTTCGCAATGACAAATGCGACATTGCCAAACTACTGATCACTGATGACTGACTATTGCGGCGGTTGCGCGATTTCGTTCGTGAATTTGTCTACGAACGCTTTTTTGTTTTTGCCGCACCATTCGAAATCATAGTCAATCAACTTGACTTTGAGCAACTCGGGACGCGATGGCGTGGCGCCTTTGACGGTTGGCGCTTGGAACGCGTTGTATTTCGGTCCGAGTTCTTGCGTTGATGGTTCAAGCGCCCAATCGAACCACGCTTTGGCGAGGTCAAGATTTTTCGCGCCTTTGATAATGCCCATGCCGCCGATTTCGTAACCGGTGCCCTCTTCAGGGAAACTAAGCGTCAAGGGCAAACCTTTTTCGATGCCGGCGACAATATCATGCGAAAAGACGATGCCGAGCGCGCCTTCGCCCTGACCAACGGATTGGACGGGCGCCGCGCCGCTCTTGGTGTACTGGGCGACATTCTGCGTGAATTGCTTGAGATATTCCCAACCCTTTTCTTCGCCGCGCTGTTGCAAAATCGTGCAGACAAAGGTGTACGCCGTGCCGGAGGTCGCGGGATGCGCCATAAAAATTTGGCCCTTGAACTCGGGTTTGAGCAAATCGTCCATTGAGGTGGGCGCTTTGGCGCTTGGATTGTTTTTGAGGAAATCGTTGTTCGTGCCAAAACCGAGCGAACCGACATAGATGCCAACCCATTGTCCATCGGGGTCGAGCATCAATTTCGGATTGATGATATTGGCGTAATTCGGCGATTGGTAGGGTTCGAGCAAGCCATCGCCTTTCGCGGCGACAAAGGAATCAATCGGACCACCCCACCAGATATCGAATTGCGGATTTTCTTTTTCGCTGCGCAGACGCGCCAGCGCTTCGCCGCTGGACAAGCGGACAAAGTTCACGGTGACGCCGGGATTCTTGGCTTCAAATTCTTTTTTCATCCCGTCACACCATTCCTGCTGCGGCGTGCAGAGCATATTCAATTCGCCCTTGAGTTCCGCTGCCGGCGCGGTAGTGGGTTGCGCGGGCGCGGTAGTGGGCTGCGCGGGCGCAGCAGTGGGTGGGGCGCTGGTCGGCGCTACCGCAGGGGTGGCGCACGCGACAAAAATGGCAGAGACGATGGCGAGCGCCATCACGACAAAGGGGATACGTACTTGCATTGCTTCTCCTCCTCGAGACAAGTTACGCGTGACGAGACAAGCGCTCAAGCGTAACTTGAGAAATTAGTATAATCGGGTAGCGTCACTATACCACAATTTCAAAGAAAATTACGATTGGCGTTTATGAGCGAATCCAATTCGCGTCAATCAAAGCGCGAAACGTCCCTGCGGACGTTTTCGCCTGCCAACCTGCGAGGCAGATTTGGTGGTGTAGTTGCCGCGATTTCCAAGCGCTTTTCAAACGTTAGCATCTTTTTCCTATTTTCGGCGTTCATGCGCGCGGATTATAATGCGAACATTCCGCTCCAAGCTGACATTACAATATGCGTTTCATCTTATATTTGCGCCTGTGCGCGTTTGCTCTGCTCGCGCTGGGCCTATTTTCGCTTTCCTCTGCGTTCGCGGCGCAAACCGCTGCCGCTGATATCGCGATTGTCTTTGTGGCGCGCGCGCATTTGGCGACGCAAGACGATATTTTTCGCGATGAAAAGGGGCCCGCGGGCCAATTTGGTTCGGGCTTGCCAAAATTCGCGCCCGGTTCCAAACTGATGCTGCGCCACGCGAACGGCGCGCTGACGACGTTGGTGGATGGCGCGAATCCTTCCGCGTCCACCGGCAATTTGATTGATGTGCAAGCGCCCGATGTTTCATTCGACGCGACAAGAATTATTTTCGCGGGCGCGACGACCATTGACGCGGAATCGCCCCAGTACGGCTGGCGTTTGTACGAAATCGGCGTCAACGGTTCCGGGTTTCGCAAAATTCCGATTCCCGACCGCGCGTTCACAAGCGTTCCCAATAATAATAAAAACGGATACGATTACGGCAATCACGCAACGTACGCATGGTGGAATGATTTGTTCCCCGCGTATTTGGCGGATGGTCGCATTGTGTTTGCCTCGTCGCGTTATCCTTCGCGTTCGGAATATGACGGACGCGCCGCGTACAATTTGTATCTTGTCAATGCCGATGGTTCGGATTTGCATCGCATCACGACGGAACGCGGCGGTTTGTTGCATCCGACACCGCTGCCCGATGGGCGCATTTTGTTTGCGCGCTGGTGGAATAATTTTAATCAGCCCGCGAGCAAAGCTGTTTTCAATCGTATAGACAATCGCGCCGTGAACAGGACATTAAAAGATGGCACGGTTATTTACGCGAATCCGGACGAAACCTTTAATCCGCCAACCGGCAAACTGCCGAACGGTTACGCCATCCGCGACGCGCCCAACACTTGGCATTTGCATGTGGTGAATCCGGACGGCAGCGCGTTTCAACGTTTTGCCTTTACGCCGTATGCGGAATGGGCGCGGACCGAAGATTCCGGTTTGGATACGTACACCGCCGCGCAGCCCGCGTTAGTTTTCAACGGCGGCAAAATGTACATCGCGTTCACCTCGCAGCAAGATACGACGATGGTGCATTCGACGCAAAAGACCGGCATCCGCGTCGCGCTGCCCGGCGTGGAAATGTTGTACGCCAATATTCCCGACGCGATTGCGGGATTGACGTACGAAAAAGCGTGGGCGCAGGACGATTCTTCGCCGCCGTACGCCATTCATCCCGCCGGCATGCCCGATGGGACGATTCTCTTTTCATACGCCCAAACCGCCGACAATACTTTGCCGACGCGCGCAAGTTACACCGACCCAACGACGCAGCGCGTGTTTGATTTGCAAGGTTCAAAATTGCAATACAAATTGTTCACCATGAATATTGACGGCAGCGCCAAAACGCAGGTCGCCGCCGATATTGGCGCGGCAGACGCGCTGGACGCCAAAGCGCTTGCGCCGCGCAGCGGCTGGGCTGCTATGCCCGACCAATTTACCACGCAGAGCAGCGACGACCCGCAGCAATGGAATGTGCCTTCCGATACGCTGCCCAAACCGTATGGTTGGTCGCAAAAAACCGTCGGCACGATGCAAATGGCGACAATTCACAATCCGAATGTGTACGCCAACGCGCCACTCGCCTTGCCGTTTATCAATAATTCTCCCCCCCCCGGCAGCGTCGCGCTCGCCGAAGTGTGGCTGCTGGCGAATCAATTCACCGGCGCGTATTGTTATGGCGATTGGCCCGATTCGTGCGACGGTTTCAAACAGGATATTCAACAGCGTGGTATCAAATTTACAAGCGTGCCGGTTTCGCCGCGCGGCGAATTTACCGCGCAAATTCCGGCGGACGTTCCCGCGTTCGTTGTGCTGCGCGATGCCGCCGGGCGCGTGGTGAGCAAATGGCGGCGCGGTTATATCACCATCGCGCAAGGCAACGCGTACGCGCGCCCGGGTCAAACCGTGACCTGCATCGGTTGTCATTTTGGACACGTCAGCGGTTCGATTACCAACCCGACGGAAGCGAGCGCGGGCTGGACGAATGTGGCGCCGTACGCCAAAGCGCGCGCGTCGTCGGAAAATCGCGCGGACGACCAATATCAGCCGTTCGATCCCGCGCGCGTCAATGACCGACGCGGTTTCATTCCACTGCCCTCCGGCGGCCCGCCGAATCCCGTCGCGCGCAATGATTCGCTTAATGCGCCGCGCGGCGGTTTGCTCCAAGTTTTGCGTGACGGAAAATTTGTCGAAGCGCCCAAGTCGAGTGAACCGGAACAAGTGACCGCCGATGATCCTAATTTGCAGGATAATGAAACGGGTTGGATGTCCGTCGAACATGATGCGGACGCCAGCGCGGCGGGCGAATGGATTCAATTAAAATGGAAGCGACCGGTCAAAATCAAAACCATTCGTTTGATTGGCGCGCCGCCGACCGGCGGCGATTGGGGCGGCTTTGGCAGCGGGCCTACGACGACGCCGTATCACATTACAAGCGGCACGCTGCAATTATGGCTGGGCAAAAATAAAGTGGGCCCGCCCATCGCGGTGGGACAAGTGGAAGCGTACGCGGATGGCGGCACGCTCATCACTTTGGCTGAACCGGTGACGGTGAACAAATTGCGCTTTGTAATCCACAGCGTGGACGGTTATTGGTATTGGTCGCGCGTGGCGGCGCTGAATGAGATTGAAGTGATGGGGATGGCAGGTAATGCTGCGCCGTGAGTCGAATAAAAAAAAAGAGACGCGGGTTGATTATAACCCGCGTCTCTTTTTTTATTTACGCCGATTGCGCGTCGATAGAACAAATTTGAAATTTGCCGCGCCAGACGCGCCGCGCGACGGGGCAACGGCGTAACGCGAACGCTTTATTTTTTGGTGGTCGCTTCAAAGCGAATGAAAAAGATTTGCGTCGGTTTGCCGGTTTCTTCCTGATAAGGAATAATCATCAATACGGTGTCTTTGCCGCCGTCGCCTTTTTTAGCAAAGGCGCAAAAACTCGCCGCGCCGACGCCGCTGCTCGAGTCCGTGCCGCCTGCGCAGCCCATCGCGTCATCGGCATTCCAGCCCGCCGCTTTCATTTTTTCGATCGTGTAAAATTCCGCCACTTGCGCCGCGGTTTGGTTGCTCTGGAATGCAATGAAATCAAACTTGTCGAGTTTTGTGTCGCTGCTGTTATCGGCGTTGGCGGCTTGAATAAAGCCCTGAATGGCAAGCTGCATCGGCAAAGGAATATCCAGGTTGGCTTTGGTGGCGTCGGGCGGCGGCGGAACGTCCGCCCACAAATCCGAAACGGTGCCGGAATTTTGCCCCATGAGATTTTTTGCCATGCCGCAACCGGATACAACAAGCGCCGCTAACACGAGCGCTGTCAATAACATCACTTTGAATTTCATACTCGCTTTCCTTTCTTGGCGCGTTCGTGTTGGGGACGCGTCGGGTGAAGCATGCGCGTTATCGGAAATATTATGCCACAAATTTGGAATGTGCTACAAATGACGGCTGCGCGCCAAAATTCGGTTTTTTGGGTATGATTGGATATATTTAAAATTTGTCGCGTCATCGCGAATCCCAAGCTTTATTGCGAGAGGAAAAAATGTATGCAGTTTGATTCAATCGGAAAATTTTTGCGCTCGCCGCAGTTTCCCATTTTTATGATTATTTTTGTGGATGTGTTGGGTTTGGGCATCACGATTCCGGTGTTACCCTTGTTTGCGCAAAATCAACTGGGCGCGTCGGCGATGCAGATTACGATTCTGACTTCGATATTTTTCACCGCGCAATTTTTCGCCGCGCCGCTATTGGGGCGTTTATCGGACCGTTTGGGGCGACGCCCCGTTTTGATTGTGTCGCAAATCGGCACGTTGACCGCGCTGCTGATGAATGCGCTCGCGCCGACGATGCTGTTTTTGTCCTTGTCACGAGTGATTGATGGTATCACGGGCGGCAACATTACCGTCGCGCAAGCCTATTTGTCCGATGTGACGGACGAAACGCAGCGCACGCGCAGTATGGGTTTGATCAGCGCGGCGTTTTCGCTAGGTTTTATTTTTGGGCCCGCGTTTGGCGGTTTGCTCGCCGCGCAGTTTGGCCCGCGCGTGCCCTTTTTTGCCGCCGCTGGTTTTTCGCTCGCGACCATTTTGCTCTCGACCTTTATGCTGTCGGAATCATTGACGCCCGAGCAGCGCCGCCGCGATCACGCCGCCGCGCAACTTGCGCCGCGGCGCAGTCAGTGGGATTTACTGCGCGTGCCGGCGATTGCCTTGATTTTATTGGTGGCGTTCGGCACGCAGTTTAGTTTTTTTTCGTTCCAAACGATTTATGTTTTGTGGGCGGAAGAGTTGATTTTTCCGGGCGCGTCGCAAGCGTTTGTCACGCAAGCGATTGCGCTGATTCTGACACTGCTTGGCATTGTCGGCGTCATTACGCAGGCGTGGCTAGTGGGTCCGTTGGTGAAACGCTTTGGCGAAGTGAATTTGGTGAACGCGGGCAATGTGATGCGCGCGCTGGCATTTGCGTCGCTCGCGCTGTTCCCCGTTTTAACGTCGCTGCTCGCGATGATTCCTTTTATGGCAATCGGCGGCGGGATTGCGCTGCCATCGCTGGTCGCGTTGCTCACCTTTGCCGCGCCGCCGAACGCGCGCGGCGGCGTGATTGGACTGAATCAATCGGCGAACGCGTTGGGCAGCATTTTAGGTCCGCTGTTGGCAGGCTTTATGTTTGACGCGCTGGGCCCGAACGCGCCGATGGTGGCAGCCGCAAGCATCATGGGCGTCACGGTTTTGGTTGGTTTGAATTTATATCGTTTCCCACTCGCGCGCCCGGATAGCGCGGCTGTCATCAAGGATAGACGATAAGATTTGTTTTAAAAAAAACGCCGTCCCAAAATTTCACAAGCTCTGAACTTTGGAATTTTGGATTCTAATTCATTTTCTTGAGCGGCGGCGCCAGCTCGCTTGGCGCGCGAAAATTGTCTTGCCTGACTTGAGAATTAAAGAGATGGCTCGCAATGACGCGTTGCGTGAATTGACACGCGGGAACGTCCGCAGGGACGTTTTGTGTATTTGTTGCGAGTGAATTCGATTCGCCCAAAATTGTGACGCACACCCTTCGCAATAGGGCTGGCACAAAGTCGCGCAAACTGTCATTTCGAGCGGAGGCGAGAAATCTCGACCTTGCGCGTCAAACGAGATTTCTCATTGCATTCGAAATGA